>DATKYS010000045.1 GCA_035528375.1 bacterium | reverse complement strand
GCGGCGGCCGCCAGCCCGCGGCCCAGGGCCGCCGGGGAGGCTATCACCTTGGCGTCCGTCGGGGCCGAGCTGAGCGCCCAAGTCTCCAACAGACCGCCGGAGATGTCGGGACGGCCCATCACCAGCACCCGCGCGCCCGGGCCCACCGCGCCCGCCGGTATCTCAAGAGTCGCCGGCGCGTTGCGGCCGACCACTCCGCCGTCGTCGCCGATGTCGGCCTGCGAAAGAATGCCATCGAAGGAGGTCGTGCCGATGTTGCCCCCCAGGTCACTCGCCGTCACGTCTATGTCAGCCGTGCCGTCGTAGTCGGGGAGCGTCCAGAAAGCGGTGTAGATGCTGGGACCGTCGTCCCAGGTTCTGAAGGTTGTATCGCCGTTCTGGAAGCCGTTGAGCTCCCAGTAATGGGTATCCCCCTCAACGCCCTTGTCGTCCACCTCGGTGAAGTGCACGTCGTAGCGCGGGCAGGCGAAGAGCCGCTCGTTGGGGGTGGCGGTGAACTCGATGTGGGAGGTGAGGCCGGGGATCACGGCCAGTTGGAGCGCACCTCCGCTGGACGGGAGGAAGCTCGGGCCGTCGCGGTCCGAGGAGTCCACGGCGTTGATCCGGACCAGGAACTGCAGGTCTGAGCCCACGTCGCGGCGGACGTAGGGGACGAACGCGACCTCGCTGTACTTGGCGGCGTCGTAGACGCGGATGATCCCCTTGTCGCCGAAGATGTTCATCTCGGTCGAGAGGCCGTCCGGGGAGGTCTGGTCGGAATGCTGGCGGGCGTCGTTCTGCATCAGGATGTATACCCCGCCCCAGAACTTGGAATCCTCCTCGTTGTCGGGGTAGCCCTTGAAGGCGTAAACCATATCCTCGGGGATGGGTCCGAGCTGGAGGACGTGCATGTAGACCGAGCCGAGGCCGTCGGGGCAACCTTTGATGTTCACGTTCTCGTTGTCCATATCTACCTCGACCCCGGAGACGACCTGCGCGCCGGTGAACTCGCGGGTGCCGTCGGGCGCGACGTCGTTCACCAGGTCGTACGCCACGGCGGTCGGCTCCGACGGGAAGTCGATGCTGAAGCCGCTGTTGCTGAAGGAGTGGCCGGTGGTGTTCAGGTCGTCTATGTAGTAGAAGCCGTGGTTGTTGGCCGAGTTGCCGCCGCGGGACGCGCTGCGCTGGCCGGTGAACCAGTTCCACTCGACGAACTGGCCGTAGGCGTAGGCCAGGGCGCCCATGTCGTCCTCGAACTCCATGTCGGGGTAGATTTTGCGGAAGAGCTGATCGTAGCCGTCGTTGAAGTCGTACTCCGTCCCCTCGGCGGTGCGCTGCTCGTAGTTCTCCCAGATCATGGGGATGGCGTCCTTCTGCTGCTCCGTGTTCAGCATGTAGGTGAACAGCGCCGGGTCCTCGTAGAACAGGCTCTCGATGTAGTGGTTCCAGATGACGCCGTTGTACCAGGAGTAGTCCTCGTCGCGGGTGATCCCGACGTGGGTTTTCAACATGAAGGTGCCGATGCGGCCTTGCTGGTAGTCGTTGGCCAGGGGATAGGCCCTCTCCTCGCTCCAGACCGAGGTCTTCTCCTTGTGGTGGGTGGGGCTGTCCACGTCAATGCCGCCCTGGACGCCGTGGTTCAGCTCGTGGGCGGCGGTGGTCTTCTCCTCGTCCGACACCGAGTCGGGGTCCACGGTGTTGCGGAAGGCCATGTGGAAGCTGGCGTCGTCCTCGGGGGTCTCCTCGTAGTAGTAGTCGTACTGGCAGTAGGCCATGACGCCGGGGTCCATGCCGTCCTCGCCCATACTGCGGAAGTAGGCGTCGAAACGCTCCCAGTCCTCCTGGGTGTCGCCGTCGCAGTAGCCGTAGTCGGCGCCCTCGGGATACCAGTTGCCGTCCTTGACCGGGTAGTCGAATCCCAGCCAAGCATCGTCAATGAAGAGGCCGAGGGAGTACTCGAGACCCTCGGCCACCAGCTCGACGATGTCGGGAACGCCGTTGCTGTTGTCATCCTCGGGATACCACAGGGCGTGGGGCCCCACGCCGGCCCACCACATGCGGAAGTTGCCCTCGGGGGTGTCCCAGTGGTGGATGTCGGGGCCGGGGATGTCGTAACCTCGTCTGGCTCCGGGAGTGCCTTCCTGGGTGGGCCGTCCGAGGTACAGTTGGGCGTCGGCCAGGTCGCTCTCGTCGAAGAGCCCCTTGAGGACGCACATGTTGGCGTCGTAGATCAGCATGGTGCCGCAGACGCCGGCCAGGCTGTTGTCGCCCCGGTAGGCGTCGGGGATGCGGTCAGCGTCGCCGAAGGCGAGGTAGAGCTTGTAGAGGGCGTAGTCGGTGTAGGTGAGCTCACCCCGCTCGTAGGCCGACCCGATCAGCTCGATGGTGGTCGGCGGGCTTGCCGTGTTGGCGAAAGCTCCGGCCGCCAGCGTCAAGGCGATCAGAATGGCAAGGCCTTTGGTTCGCATTGAAAATCCCCTTTCTTGGAATAGCCGAAACGGGAAATGATACAGAAACTTTCCGGCGGCCATATTCACCCCGGGCGGTGAAGTCCGGTCACCAGCGGTCGAAAGAGGGTAAAGCGAAGAGCAGAGAATTCCATCCGGCATTTTACCACTAACATTCAAGGCGCGTCAACCCGCCGACCCCCCCGGATGTGGGGTTTCTGGATCCGGGCGGAAGCTCAATTTAGTAGGGGTTTCAGAGCGGGTACATCGCGTTCCGCCGGCACCCGAGCCCGGGGGTCAAGGGCACCCGGATTTTAAGGTAAAATAGACCTTTACCGCTTCACTCGGGGGGTGCGATGAGTTTCTCAGGATACGTGAGGCTGGCGCGGCCCTTCACCCTGCTGGCTCCCTTCTTCGGATTCGTCTGTTTCGCCCTGGTCGCCGCGGGCTCCCCCGTGGGGGGCGAGATCGGGCTCACCTGGGGCCTCGCGGTGAAGATTTTTTTCGGCGCCCTGGCCGCGGCCACTCTCAACATGGCCTCCAACACGGTGAACCAGATCTTCGACCGGGAGATAGACGCGGTGAACAAGCCGACACGGCCCCTGGTGACCGGCGAGGTGACCCTCCCGGGGGCGGCGGCGGCCTGCATCGCGTTCTGCATCGCGGCGATCGGCCTCTCGCTCCTGGTCAACCTGCGGTTTTTTATCATCGTCCTGGTCACCTGCCTCGTGACCTACTCTTACTCGGGCCCTCCCTTGAGGACGAAGCGCAACGCCTTCGCGGCCAACTTCACCATGGCGCTGCCCCGGGGGGGGCTCCTTGTAATCGCGGGCTGGAGCGCGGTGAAGCCCGTCTGGTTCGCCGAGCCCTGGTTCATCGCCGCCGTGTTTTTCCTCTTCATCCTCGGGGCCTCGACCACCAAGGACTTCGCCGACATGGAGGGAGACGCCCGGTACGGCTGCCGGACCCTGCCCGTGATGTTCGGGGTGCGCCGGGCGGCGTGGATAATCGCGCCCTTCTTCGTCGTCCCCTTCGGCCTGCTGTACCTCGGCCTGGCCCTGGGCGTCCTCGAGGGCGACGCGACGGCCCTTTCGATCCTGGCCGGAATCCTCGTCCTCTGGGGGGCGTACATAGTGAGCCTGATCCTCTCCGACCCGAACCGCCTGGCCACGGAGAGCAACCATCCGTCGTGGAAGCACATGTACCTTCTCATGGTGGTGAGCCAGATCGGCTTCGCCGTCAGCTACCTGGTGTGAGATTTGTGCCGATATGGCACGCCGAGGGAGCGGGGCGACTTAATGGCAGGTGAGCGGCCGGCGCACCGCCGTGGATTCCGGGCCGCCGGGAGCCGCGATGCGCCCCACAAACAGTTCGATCGCACCGCTCACGGCGACAACCCTTCGAATATCCATACCCGTCGTCGCGGAACCGGGATGCAACGCCCCGCGTCGCCCCCCGTGCGGGACTGGTACGGTAATTGCGTTGAACCAGGGCGAGGTGAGGGCAATGCGCACCGTGCTTTTGGCCGACGATAACCGCGAATGCCGCGATTCCCTGGCGCGGATGCTGAAACGCTGGGGCTGCCGGTTCCTGCCGGCCGTGGACGTCGCCGAGGCGCTGTGGCTTTTGGAAAAAACCACCCTGGACCTCGCCATCCTGGACCTCGAGATGCCGTTCGGGGGCGGTCTTTCGGTGCTCCAGCGGATCCGCGTCAGCCAGCCCGGCCTCCCGGTGCTGATGCTGACCGGATCGGCGACCCGGGAGTCGCTCCTGCGCGCGTACGCCGCCGGCGCCTACGGATTTCTGCCCAAGCCGGTGAGCGTAAACCTCCTGCGGCAGATGCTCGCCGAAGTCCTCACCACCTACATGCCGGCTCCGGTTCGGATGGGACCCGTATTCGTCTACGGGCCGGTAAAAGAAGGGACCAATAATGCGTAAAACAGCCTTCGCACTCGTTTTCCTCCTCGGGCTCGTCCTCTCCGCGCAGGCCCTGGATTCCAGGGACATCCTGGCCCTCTTGAACGCCGGAGCCCGGGACGAAGTTCTCATTGACGCCATCTTAAAAACCGGCTCCAAACCCATGTTCAGCGCCCAGGAGGTCGTCCTGGTGGACGACGATTACCGCGTGGATGCGGAGCTCATGTACCTGTGCCTCCAGGGCGAGCCGCTCTCACGGGACCACGTGATAAACCTCGCCCGCATTGATTTCGACGAGGACTACTTCATCAAGCTCATCGCCTCCCCGGGGATCAATTTCAAGGTCGAGACCGACGACTACATGGTCTACCGTAACCTGGACATGGACGAGGACGTGCAGCGGGCGATGATGGCCGCCAAACCGGTCGGCGTGGAGGTCGTGGAGACCCCGGAGAAGGTCAACCTCAACATCATCATAACCGGCGACGACTACCAGACCGGCAACGGCAGGACCATCTACTTCTACATCCTCTACGACGGGAACGTGCTGCGCGAGGTGGTGGACGACAAGATAGACACCATCATCGGCTCGGCCCGGTACAACAAGTTCATCTTCACCAGCTACACCGAGATGGTGGACCCGGGATCGCACAACGTGGCCGTGGCGCTGGTGCCTTCGGACCGCGGCAAGCCCTCCCAGAGCGAGATAAACGCGAACATCCTCTTCTCGAAACGGATAGAGCTGAGGGAGGGCTTCAACCAGCTCAACCTCCAGAGCCGGCTGATTCCGGGGACGGAATCCTACGAGCTCTTCGAACGTTAAAAAAAACCCGCGGGCGGATACGCCGCCCCGGGATCGGCGAACTATACGAGATACCGGAGGAAACACCCGTGTCCAAAGTAATCGGAATAGACCTGGGGACGACCAACTCCTGCGTGGCGGTGATGGAGGGCGGCGAGCCCACCGTCATCCCCAACGCCGAGGGCGGCCGCACCACCCCCAGCGTCGTCGCCTTCACCAAGGACGATGAACGCCTGGTGGGGCCGGTCGCCAAGCGGCAGGCCATCACCAACCCCGACAACACCGTCTTCTCGATCAAGCGCTTCATGGGCCGCAAGTTCGAGGAGGTCACCGAGGAGATAAAGACCGTCCCGTTCAAGGTCGTCAAGGCCGCCAACGGCGACGCCCAGGTCCAGATAGGCGACAAGACCTACACCCCGCCGGAAATCTCGGCCATGATTCTGCAGAAGATGCGGCAGACGGCCGAGGACTACCTGGGCGAGAAGGTGACCAAGGCCGTCGTCACCGTGCCGGCCTACTTCTCGGATTCCCAGCGCCAGGCTACCAAGGACGCGGGGAAAATCGCCGGCCTCGAGGTCCTGCGCATCGTCAACGAGCCCACGGCGGCCTCCCTGGCCTACGGCCTCGACAAGGGCGCCGAGCACAAGACCATCGCCGTCTTCGACCTGGGCGGCGGCACCTTCGATGTCAGCGTCCTCGAGCTCGGCGACGGCGTCTTCGAGGTCAAATCCACCAACGGCGACACCCACCTGGGCGGCGACGACTTCGACAAGCGGGTCATAGACTGGCTCGCCGACGAGTTCAAGAAGGAGCAGGGCATAGACCTGCGCTCCGACAAGATGGCGCTCCAGCGGCTCAAGGACGCCGCCGAGAAGGCCAAGTGTGAGCTCTCAACCGTCACCCGGACCCCGATAAACCTGCCCTTCGTCACCGCCGACGCCTCGGGGCCCAAGCACCTCAACGTGGAGCTCTCCCGGGCCGTGTTCGAGTCCCTGGTGGACGACCTTGTGGAGCGCACCGTGGAGCCGTGCAAAAAGGCCATGAGCGACGCCGGCGTAAAGCCCGCCGACATTGACGAGGTCATCCTGGTCGGCGGCTCCACCCGCATCCCCGCCGTGCAGGCCAAGGTCAAGGAGCTCTTCAAGCGCGAGCCGCACAAGGGCGTCAACCCCGACGAGGTGGTGGCCGTGGGTGCCGCCATCCAGGCCGGCATCTTGGCCGGCGAGGTGACCGACATCCTACTCCTGGACGTCACCCCGCTCTCCCTGGGCATCGAAACCCTGGGCGGCGTATTCACCCGGCTCATCGAACGCAACACAACCATCCCGGTCCACAAGAGCCAGATTTTCACCACCGCCGAGAACAACCAGACCACCGTGGAGGTCCACGTCCTGCAAGGCGAGCGCGAGATGGCGATGTACAACAAGACCATCGGGCGCTTCCACCTCACCGGCATCCCGCCCGCCATGCGCGGCGTGCCGCAGATCGAGGTCTCCTTCGATATAGACGCCAACGGCATCGTCAAGGTCTCGGCCAAGGACATGGCCACCAGCAAGCAGCAGGAGATAACCATCACCGCCTCGTCGGGGCTCACCGACAACGAGATAGACCAGATGGTCAAGGACGCCGAGAGCCACGCCGACGAGGACCGGAAGAAGCGCGAGGATGTGGACCTGCGCAACCAGGCCGACTCCGCCTGCTACGGCGCGGAGAAGCTCCTGAAGGACATGGAGGGCAAGGTCCCGGCCGACGACAAGGCCAAGATTGAAGCCGCCATGGGGCGGGTCCGCGAGGCGCTCAAGGGCGACGACACCGCCGAGGTCCGGTCGGCCATGGAAGGGCTCAACGGCGCACTGAATGAGCTCTCCGCCAAGCTCTACCAGCAGGCTGGTGCGCAGTCCGGTCAACCCGGCGGTGGACCGGGTCAGCCGGGCGGCGAGCCCGAGGGCGACGGCGTAGGTGATAAGGACGACGTCGTGGACGCCGACTACGAGGTCCTCGACGACGACGACAAGAAATAAATCCTGCCCCCTCTCCCCTCTCCCTTTTAGGGAGAGGGCTAGGGTGAGGGTAGGAACTCTCTCTCCCTGTAGAACGAGGATACGCTCATGGGCCGGCGATGAGGGCTATCCCCTCTCTCTCTTCTGGGGATGAGGCTCGGCCTCACGGGCTAGTGTGAGGGCCGCCTTAGAAAAAGCGCGGCGGCCCGCAGGGGATTTATCCCACGGGGCCGCCCTACATGGACGCAGCCTGGACTCGTGGCGCCCCATGTCCCCTCTCCCTTCTAGGGAGAGGCTCGCCTACGGGTTAGGGTGAGGGTCAAACCTAGATAAAACCAGAGGGCGGGTCGGCGGGCCCGCCCTTCGACCGACCTGAAGGTCCGGGCGGAATTAATCTATACTGAGTAAAACGAACCGGGTCCGAGACCCGACCAAATTCCACCTCCCCCAAAGGCGGAACCCATGCAGCAGGAGATTCGCGGCGCCCTGATGAAGGCGATTCAGGACACCAAAGGCGCCTTCGCCACCGTGCTGTTCGAGATGACCGGCATCATGGTGGACAAGGTGGACATCAGCGGCCGCTTCAACGTGGACAACGCCGCCATGTCCTACATCGGCGTCCTTCTGGCCGCCAAGAAGGCCTCCCTGGACTCCGGCGGCGACGGCCAAATCGCCAACATCATCGTCTCCTCGAACATGACCCACGTCGTCTTCGCCCCCGTTTCCGAGAACTACCTCGTCGGGATGGGGGTCTTCCTCGGGGGCAACCTGGGCCAGGCGCTCTTGACCATGCGCCGCCTGAAGGACTACCTCGGCCCCCTCATCGAGGGACATGGAGAAGAGAAGAAAGCCTGAGCCGGCGGATTTTGGGCAACCGTCCGCCCCGGAGCGCGACGCGGAGGTCCCGGTGACCGAAAAGCCGGAACCGCGGCCGCCCGCGCCCGAGGAGGAGCTGGCGGAGCTCCGGGACAAATACCTCCGCCTGGCCGCCGATTTCGACAATTTCCGCAAGCGCAGCCTGGCGCAGGGTCATCTGGTCCGCGCCGAGGCGTACCGGACGCTGCTGGCGAGCATCCTGCCGGCGGTGGACGATCTGCACCTCGCCGCCGCCCACGACACCGCCGACGAGGCTTACCGCGCCGGGATTTTACGGGTCATCGAGAAGCTGGACGCCGCCCTGGCTGTCGTGGGGGTGGAGCGCATGGATCCCCTGGGGAAGCCCTTCGATCCCCGCTTCCACGCGTGCCTGGCGGTCCGGCCCGCGCCCGACGCCGAGCCCGGCACCGTCATCGCTGTCCACGCCTACGGCTACCTGTGGGGGGACGTGGTCCTGCGCCCGGCGCAGGTGGTGGTGGCCCAGTCCCCCGCCGACGGAGAGGGGACCGACGGATGGGGCGGCGCCGATGGCTAAGGATTTTTACCAGATTCTGGGCGTGCCGGAGAACGCCTCCGAGGCCGACATCAAGCGCGCCTACCGCGAGCTGGCCAAGAAATACCACCCCGACCGCAACAGCGGGAACTCCGACGCCGAGAACCGCTTCAAGGAGATCGGCGAAGCCTACTCCGTCCTCTCCGACAAGACGAAGCGGGAGCAGTACGACACCATCCGGCGCTACGGCGGTTCCTACGACCCGCGCATGGGCGGGCAGCCCGGCGCCGGGGGCTTCGGCGGGCGGGGCTTCAACCCGGGCGACCTCTTCGGCGGCGGAGGCGGCGTCGGCGACCTCTTCGAGCAGTTCTTCGGCGGCGCCGCGCGCGGACGCGCCCGCTCCACCCGCCGGGCCGGCGAGGACATCACCCTCACCATCGGCGTGGATTTCCTCACCGTGGCCCTGGGAGGGAAGGTCAAGCTCCGCGTCCCCGCCTCGGGCGTCTGCCCCGTGTGCAAGGGCTCGGGCGGCAAGCCGGGGACGAGCTATGAAACTTGCAGTGACTGCGGCGGCACCGGCCGCGTGACCAAGTCCCAGGGCGGATTCGCCCTGAGCCAGACCTGCCCCCACTGCCTCGGCCGGGGGGTGATTCCGGCGGAGACCTGCTCCGCCTGCTACGGCACCGGCCGCGCCCAGGGGGACACCGCCCTCTCGGTGACCGTTCCCGCCGGTATCTCCGAGGACCAGAAGATACGCATCCCGGGCCGCGGCGAGCCCGGCGTCAACGGCGGCCCCCCCGGCGACCTCTACGTCCGCGTCCGCGCCAACCCCCACCCCCGCTTCCGCCGCGAGAGCTGCGACATTTACACCGAGGAGGAGATACCGCTGACCGCCGCCATCCTCGGCGGCGAGGTCTACACCCAGACCATCCACGGCGAGGTCTGCGCCAAGGTGCCGCCGGGGACCCAGCCCGGCACCAAGCTCCGCCTCAAGCGCAAGGGCATCCACGCCGAGAAGAGCGGCCGCATCGGCGACCACTTCATCGTCCTGGCGGTCGCCATCCCCAAGAAGCTCACCAAAAGGCAGCGCGAGCTGATCGAGGAGTTCGCGAAAATCGGCGGCTAGGCCCGCCGGGGTTGACACATCCCCGGCCCTCTGGCAAAATACGTCCGCTTCCCCCGTCGGGGAGCGGATTTGCGATCCTCGGTAGCTCAATGGTAGAGCAATCGGCTGTTAACCGATTGGTTGCTGGTTCAAGTCCGGCCCGAGGAGCCACGGGGACCCGCGAGGGTTCCCTCTTTTTAACCGACAGGGAGCGGGGTTTGACACGGGAAACGCCCCCGGATTATCCTCCGGGGGTCGTCAATCCACGGCGGGAGAAGCGATGTCGAACCTCTTCACCCTCGGCGAGGCGCTGTCCGTCGCCCGGCGCATAGAGCTGGCCGGCGAGGCCTTCTACGGCGAGGCCCTGGAGCGGGCCGTCAAGCCCGAGGCCCAGGAGCTCTTCCGCTTCCTCCGGGACCAGGAGCGCGTCCACTACGCCGTTTTTTCCGAGATGCTCCGGGCGACCCCCGAGGGGGAAAAGCCCCTGGACGAGCAGACCTCGCGCTTCATGGACGCCGCCGTCCGCGACCACACCCTCACCACCGCCGAGGCGGCGAAGGGGCTGGCCGCGACGGGCGACACGGCGGCGCTCGTGGAGGTCGCCCTGGGCTTCGAGCGCGAGACGATCCGCTTTTTCGGAAAAGTCAAGGAGGTGGCGCGGGGGATAGACCGGAACCGGCTGGAGCGGATCATCGAGGAGGAGCACCGGCACGTGGAGCGCCTCGAGGCGTACCGGAAGAGCTTGGGGGCTTGAGCGGGCCGCCGCATTTTATTCAAAGGAAGCCCTCACCCCAACCCTCTCCCACAGGGAGAGGGAGACCGCTGCATACGTGGGTTGCGATGATGTAGGGGCCGACCGACGGCGAGCCGTTCAGGTCAGCCCGATTTTAAATGTGTAGGGCGGCCCCTCCGCGGGCCGCCGCGTTTTGTTCAAAGGAAGCCCTCACCCCAACCCTCTCCCACAGGGAGAGGGGGACCGCTGCATACGTGGGTTGCGATGATGTAGGGCGGCCCCTCTGCGGGCCGCCGCGAAATGCGATGACGTAGGGGCGGGTGTCCACACCCGCCCGTTCCACCTTCCCGATCCTGTCCCTCACCCCGGCCCAAGGGCGAGCCTCCCCGACCGGCCGCATTCAGCGCAAGAGTTCCCGCAGGCCCGGGGGCACCTCGCAGCCGGGGTCCAGCGACCGGGCCTCCTCGAGCCACATCCGCGCCTCGTCTTCTTTTCCCAAATTGAGAGCCAACCGGGCCAGGGCGATGCGGGCGCCGAGGTCCAGGGGCGCGGCGTGGGCTCGTTTCTCCCACAGGGCGTAGGCCTCGGAATAATTGCCCAGCTCCTCCTGCACCGCGGCCAGGAGCCCGGCCGCCGACTCGTCGCCCGGCGCCAGGTCGTAGGCCCCCCGAGCCCAGTCCAGCGCCTCGGCCAGGAACTCCGCGGCCAGCTCCGATTCCCCCCGCTCCCGGTACGACAACCCCCGGTCCAGCGCCAGCCGCCCCAGGGCCACCCGGGGCTGGATCAGGTCCGGCCAGAGCCCCAGGGCGCTCAGGTACAGCCGCTCACCCTCGGCGATTTTGCCCAGCGCGATCTTCGTCGCCGCCAGGTCCACCAGGGCCGGGGCGTGCGCGGGGTGGAGAGCCACCGAGCGCTCCAGGACCGCCTCCGCCTCGTCCAGCCTGCCGGTCTGACGCAGGTTGAAGGCCAGGGGGCCGAGGACCCAAGCCCGCTCGTCACCGGCCTCCACCGCCCGGGCGTACTCGAGGGCCGCATGGGCGTAAAGGTCGTTCCGCTCGAGGTCCGTCGCCTCGTCGAGCGCGGCGACGGCGACGGGGTTGGGCGGCAGGTCCTCGAACGCCACCGGCTCTTCGCCGAGGCCCATCCGCCCACCCAAAACCACCAGCGCCCCCAGCGGCCAGGCGAGGTGGGCCCAGCGCGGCATCCCCTCCCGCGCCAGAATCAGCGCGGCCAGACCGACTCCCAGGGCGGCCAGGGCGATACGGCTCCACAGGGGCTGGGGCAGCAGGATAACAATGAGAACTCCCAGCGATGCGGTCACCGCGGCGAAGACGCGTCGGCCCCTGTCCTTGAAGAGGCCGCCCACGAGCGCCTCCGGCCGCAGCTCCAACACACCCGCGCCGAGAACCGCAACGGCCAGCACGCCCCAGGTCAGCGCGCCGGGGAGCGCCGTGGTCACCGCCCCGCCGATGAACGCCGCCAGTCCCACGCCCAGGGCGGCGACCGCCGAGACGCCGATGAAAAGACCCGACAGAGGCCAGACGCGCCGCAGGTTCAACGGGCGCAGGTGGAGGAAGGCCTGCGCCGCCGCGAACACCGCCAGCGTCCCCAACAGGTAGTAATTCACCGTCCCGGCGCAGCCCGCGGCCAACAGGAGGCAGACGACCCCGACGTTCCTCCGCTCCCGGTCGGTGAGCGGGCCGTCGTTTACACTGGAGGGTTTATCCCCCGGCGCGTCCTTGGGCAGCAGCATCCGTATCCCCAGCGCGGCGTGGAACACGGCCAGGACCGCGCCGAGCATCGCCATCCAGTCCAGCGGATTGTCCAGAGGAAGCCCGGCCCCCACCGCCCGCCAGCCCAGCCAAAGCCCGACGCCCGTCGCCAGGGCGTACCCGCCGGTGTCGAGGCGGAAGGCCCAGCGCGCGACCTCCTTCAGCTTTTTTCTTCCGTAAACCAGGAGCCACAGGGCCAGGAGCGGGGTCAGGTACAACAGGTCCAACAGCGCCGTGGAGTAGTCGGAGAGGTCCAGCGCCGGCCGCAGGACCAGCCCCCGCGTGCCGAAGAGCGCCGCCACGTGCGGGATGCCGGACCCGCAGGCCCGCAGCAGATGGTGGAAGATGTAGGGCAGGCTGAAGACGTTGACCATCACGAAGAAGATGACCGGCAGGCTCACCAGCGCGATCCAGATTTTCTTCCGCTTGAGGTAGACGTAATACCCGCCCAGAATCACACCCAGCGCCGCCTCGAGCCGCACCCCCGCCGTGGCCCCCGCGAACTCCACCCCCGGGTTGAAGTAGTTGCCGACGCTCCACCAGAACCGCCCGGGCTGGATGGGCAGGTAGCTGATTTTCGCCCCGGCGTGGCCCGCGACCAGCTCGAAGAGCGGCGGGAGGACGGTCAGCGCCCAGGCGACGACGAGCACCTTGGTCACCCGCTCCACCCGCTCGCCGGAGAGCGCCGCCAGGACCAGCGGTATGAGCACGATGCCGGGCAGGTAGGCCAGGGGGAAGTGGACCAGGAAGGCGGCGGGGTAGTAGAGGGGAGAGCCCGCGGCCAGCGCCTCGAAGACGTTGCGGAAGGCGAACACGGCGGCCAGGAGCGCCAGCGCACGCCCGAGGGTGACGGGTGCCGACTCGAAGTAGTCCAGCAGCCGGACGACCCGATCCTCGACCCAGCGGTAGGCTTTGAAGCTCATGGAACGACCGTCGGATGGCGTTGAAAGAAGAATTATACCATCCCCGAGCCCGCCTCCGGGGAGTCGTGTTGACAGCGCCCCGTCAGTGTACTATTTTATGGATGTGGAAAAGGAGGCGGAGATGTCCAGCATTCTAAAGCGTTTTATTCTGCCGGTTCTGGCGCTCCTCGGCCTGACGCCGGCCTTTGGCTCATGGAATTACTCCATCCTCACTGAGTTTCTCTGGGATTACGCACCGTACGCCGGACCCGCGGTTTACCACGGGGGTTCCACCTGGCGCGTAGTCGTGATTGAGCACGGTGGCTACCGTTACCGGTACGAGGGGGATGGGATTAGCTGGGGCGAAGTAGGAGATTTATTCGATACGCCCACCTATTATGTTTTTGCCATTGATAGTGACGGGGGGAGTTTTTGGGCCATATACAGCGATGGGAACCGAATGATGCTCTACAATGGATCTTCATCCTACGACACCGGCATCACCTGGGACATAGACAACTACCACGATTTCTGTCCGCTGTACAACTACCCGTCCGCCTTCGCCTTCGAATCCTACGGTACCCTGTACACCGCCTATGTATCGGGCAACGACGTAGAAACGTATGCCGAATGGGATGGGTGCGACGGCGACGTATCACACGTGTACTGGCCGGACCTGGGGGTTTTCGTCTTCGGCAGGTTCGGCGTGTACTATAGACTCATCGAAGTAGGTGTGGGCTCCACCGACTACTACATCGGAGCGGGCAGTGAGGCCGAGGGGTGGGTCACCGAGGATGGAACGGTGTATATCGCCTACGTCAACGCGAACCATGAGCTGCACGTAATCACCGACACCGTATCCGACGAGCCGGTTGACGAGTACCTTGCGACCGATCAGTACAACATCAACCACCCCCAGCTCTTCGCCGACGCTGACGGTCCTATCGTCGCCACCGACATAATGTTCTATTACAAAAACTGCCAGGGGGATTGGTACGGAGAGCAGTACAAGAGCTGGGATAACCTGGAAGAGGCTTCGTGCGTTTTCCGCCAGGATGGAAAAATCTTTATCATAGGGCGGAAAGGACTCTCCGAATATTCGTGGGGAATGGTCTCTTTCTACAACGACTGGCATTCGGATGCCCCCGTCGTCAACCTCCAGGGACGGGCGACCGACGACGGCGTCCTCGCGTCCTGGGTCGAGGAGGCCGGGCTCGCGGGGTCGAGCTGGACGCTGGAGCGCGACGGCGAAGAGCTGGCGAGTCTTTCCGGCGACGCCGAGTACAGATACCTGGACCGGAACCTCCCCGGCCCCGGCGTGTACCGCTACTCCCTCTCCGTGACGCCGCCGGGCGGGGATTCCTTCCGCGTGGGTCCGGTGGAGGTGCGGGTCGATGGAGACGTCCTCGCCCGTCCGGTGCTTAACGCACCCTACCCCGACCCGGCCGGGGCCGTCGTGACGCTTGAATACGCCCTTCCGGCCGATTGCACCGCCGCGAGGTTGGCCGTCTACGACCTGGCGGGCCGCCGGATTTCCGTGTTAAATCTCGAACCCGGCGGGCACGCCGTGGAGGTGGACTGCTCCGGCTACGCCCCGGGCGTTTACACCGCCGTCCTGGAGGCCTCCGGTGAAAAGGTTACCCGCCGCCTGGTTATCGCCCGCTGACGCCGGACCGGAAATAAAAAAGGGAGCTAACGGCTCCCTTTTTTCGCGCCGACGAGATTAAACCAGCTCGTCGTAGCCGGAGAATTTCTTGAAGGTTCCCCTCTTCCAGGAGCACACCGGGCAGAAATCGGGCAGGGGGTTATCCCCGGAGACGATGTGCGTGTAGCCGCAGTTGGGGCAGATGTAAACGTCGCCGATGGCCCAATCCTTCCCGGAATCCACGGACCGCTTGGCGTCGGCGTACATGACCGCGTGAATCTTCTCCGCCTCGATGGCGAAGTGGATGCTCCTCTCGGCGTCCTTCTCACCCTGGAGCTTGGCGATTGCGTCGTAGGCCGGGTACATCTCGTCCACCTCGAAGTTCTCGCCCTCGATGGCGGTCTGGAGGTTGTCGCCCGTGCCCTTCAACCCCCCGAGCGCCTTGAGATGATTGGTCGCGTGGACGCGCTCGGCGTAGCTGACGGCGCGGAAGAGCTTGGCGACGTTGGCCAGGCCGGCCTTGTGGGCCTCGTCGGCGAAGGCGGCGTACTTCATGTGGGCCTGGGACTCGCCGGCGAAGGCGGCCCAGAGGGACTGCTCGGTCATCTTGTGCATGGGGACTCCTCGGGAACGGTTGAGGCTCTCGCCTAAGGCAAGGGGTTTAAACCCCTTGTCTCTACTATCGTGGAGGACGGTCGTTGTAGTCTGCCCGCCTATTTTACACGAAAGGTGGGACCGGGGGTTAAGTGGACGGCTTCTCAATCAGCATTCGCACATAAATCGTTCACCCGGGGGATAAAAAAGGGGACGGTCGGCGCATCGCCTCCGCCCCGTTCGCAAAAAAACTTCCGGTTCAATCGAGAATCTCGAAGGCATCCAGGTCGGCACCGCACTCCGGGCAGATCCAGTCGTCCGGCAGGTCATCGAAGCCGGTTCCGGGCTCGATGTCACCCGCCGGATCACCGCGCCGGGGGTTGTACACGTAACCGCAAACGGTGCATTCGTATTTCTCCAATGTGCCTCCTTGGCTGGACCGTTCGGCCCCGGTTGGACGCGGTTCGTCTTTCACCCAATGCGTGGCTGAGCCTAGGGGAATTATCGCCATCTTTTCAAAAAAAGCAAGCATTTTTCGCCGGGCGTCAAGGAGGCGGGGGTGGGGCGACGCGGTTCCGCGCCGGGAAACCGGGCGAAGGCCCGCCCCGGCGAGTCGCCGTGGCCGATTCCGCTACGGGCGCTCGTTTCCCTTCCCGAAAAAACTCCGCGAGCTGCGTCTAAATTCTCTCGAACGCATCCGGTGGGACCGGGGCCGGCTCCGCGACGCGGACTTTCTTCAGGACGAAGCGGTCCCCGCGAGCACCACCCTATATCTTCTCGAACGCGTCCTTATCCGCCCCGCACACCGGGCAGACCCAGTCGTCGGGCAGGTCGTCGAAGGCGGTGCCGGGCTTGACGCCCGAGTCCGGGTCGCCCTTCTTCGGGTCGTAGATGTAGCCGCAGATGGTGCACTCGTACTTGTCCATGCCGACTCCTCTCGAATGTCGGGCGTTGGGATGATTCGTCAATTCACGCTCAGCGGGGCTTCTCCTCTAATCCGCGCCGGAAGCAGGCCAGGTTGCGCTCGAGGTGCGAGGGCTTGCTCTGAGCCTTTATTCCCTCCTCGAGGAGCCGCCCGTCGAAGGGCAGGGCGCCGGTCGCCGCCAGCGCCCCCAACAGGACGGCGTTGGACGAAATCCAGCTCCCCCGCTCCACGGCGAAGGCGGTGGCGTCCAGGGCGATGACCCGCCCGGCGAACCCCTCGAACGCGGCGATAATCTCCTCCACCGGCGGGTAAGGTTCCCTCTCCAGCCGCACCCACAGCGGGTCTATCTTCGAGGTGTTGATGAGGACGACGCCGCCCCGGCGCAGATACCGGCTCGAGCGGGCGGCCTCCACCGGCTCCAGGGCGAAGAGGACGTCGGCCTCGCCCGGGACGATGAGGGGGCTGGAATCGGGCGCCCCGCCGATGCGCACGGTGGAAACGACCACACCGCCGCGCTGGGCCAGCCCGTGGGTCTCCACGCTCCTCACCGGGACCCCGGCGGTCTCGGCCGCCGAGGTAATCACACGGGAGGCGGCACCGACACCCTGGCCCCCGACACCGACGATGTAGATGCAGCAGGTCTCTGCCATCCGCCACACCTCCTAGTACGCGCGCTCGTATTCCAGGTCCTGTTCGATGGCTCCCACCGGACATATCTGTGCACAACATCCGCAGCCGATGCAGAGCTCCGGGTTTATCTGCACCCCGCCCGAGTCCTCGAATGAGAAAGCGGGGCAGCAGAAATACTTTATGCAGGTCTTCTTGAGCCGGCACTTGTCCCGGTTGACCCGGTAGGGCGGCGGCATCTTCCCCTCGCGCTTCCAGGCGCGCGTGGTGTAGAGCATGCACGGGTGCTTGAGGATAACCACCGCCGGGCCGTCGAACTCCAGCCCCTTCTTCACCGCCTCGCGCACCGCCTTGATGTCCCAGGCCTCCACCTCGTCAATGTACGGCACGCCGATGGCGGAGAGGACGGCCTTGGGGTCAATGGCCGGCCGCGGGCCCTCCCGGTTCCGGCCCGACCGGGGGTTGGGCTGGTGGCCGGTCATGGCCGTTATCTCGTTGTCCATCAACAGAACCGTCACGTCGTGATCGTTCCAGACGGCGTTTATGAGCCCCGGTATGCCGGCGTGGAAGAAGGTCGAGTCGCCCAAAAAGGAAGTCACCTTGCCCTCGGGCAGGACGTGCCCCACGCCCTGGGCCACGCTGGGGCCGGCCCCCATGCACACCAGGCTCTCCCCCAGCTCGTAGGGCGGGAAGTAGCTCATGGTGTGGCAGCCGATGTCGGCCTGGGGGTGCCCGTGCAGGCCCACGGCCATCTTCGTGCCGTAGACGGCGGAGCGGTGGCCGCAGCCGGGACAGAGCTGCGGCAGGCGCGCCGGCGCTTTATCCGCCAAATCCAGTACTTCCAAAGGATACTCCCGCCCGAGCCTTTCGGCCAAAAATTCCGCGATGCGTCCCGGGTCCAGCTCGCCCAGGTGGGCCTCGAAAGCGCCGTCGCCCGAGCGGAGCTTCTTGCCCAGGCCGGTTATTTTCGTACCCAGACCCTCCTCGTAGGCCAGCGCCTTGAGCTCGGTCTCCACCACCGGGTCCAGCTCCTCGATAACCAGGACCTCGCCGCGGGCCTTGCAGAACTCGACCAGCCTCTTCCGCGGCAGGGGGTAGGAGAGGCCGAGCTTGAAGATGTGCGCCCCCCGGCCCAGGAGGTCGAGGGCGGTCCGGGTGTTGAGGTAGGCCGCGCCGCCGGTGATTATCCCGAAGCCGACGTCCTCGCCCGGCGCCTCGACCGTCCGGTTCCACGGTCCCTCCTCGGCGTATTTTTCGAAAATATCCAGCCGCTCCAGCGCCCGCCGCTTCATCACCAGAAAATCCTTGGCGATGGGCACCTGGATGCGCTTGGGCACCCCCTCGGGCTCGGGAAGATTATCCGGCAGCGGGCCGAGCTCCACCTCCATCGTGGCGTGGCACACACGGGTGGTCACCCGGATCAGGACCGCCGTCCGGTGCTCCCGCGCCTTCTCGACGGCCCATTTGAACATCGCCTTGGCCTCGGGGGCGTCCGAGGGCTCGAGCATGGGGATGTAGGCCATCCGGGGGAAATGGCGGTCGTCCTGCTCGTTCTGCGAGGAGTAGGCGGCGGGGTCGTCGCCGACGATTACCACCATCCCGCCGGGCAGCTCGTAGAGCGGGAGCTGGACCACGGCGTCCGAGGCCACGTTCAGCCCGACGCTCTTCATGAACACCACGCTGGGGTGGCCGGCCAGCGCCGCCCCGAGGGCGAACTCCGTCGCCACTATCTCGTTGGTCGAATACTCGAAGAAGAGGCTCGGCGCGTGGGCGTCCAGGATGGCCCGGGCGATCTCCGGGGTGGGCGAGCCGGGGTAGGTTGTCGCCACGCGGACCCCGGCCTCGAACATCCCGCGGACCAGGGCGTAGTTGCCCATCAGGAGCTCGCGCTTCCCGGCGGGCGCGGTGTAGAGTGAGGTCGGCTCGGCCATCTGGCGCCTCTTTTTAAAAAAGCCATAGAACTACGCGGGCGAGTCTAGGATAAAAATCCCGGGCTGTAAACCGGGGAATTTAAATGAGACGATGCACAACGGTCGGTTCACACATCGCTGCGATAATGTAGGGGCCGACCTTTAGGTCGGCCCGCCCCACACCCCCACCCACACCC
>DATKYS010000044.1 GCA_035528375.1 bacterium | reverse complement strand
GCCCCTACGTCATCGCAATTCGCGGGCGACCGCAGAGGGTCGCCCTACGTCATCGCAAACATATCCGGGGTGAGGTTAGAACGCGGCGGGGACTGAAGTCCCCGCCCTACATTTAGCACACAGCAAAAACGGTCTCCCTCTCCCCGTGGGAGAGGGTTGGGGTGAGGGCTGCCTTTGAAAAAAAGGGCCGACCTAAAGGTCGGCCCCTACGTCATCGCAAGCACGAATGGGGCGATGGTCGGGGCATGAAAGCGACGGGGAGCAATTCGCGGGCGACCGCAGAGGACTCGTCCTACGGGTCGCCCCTACATCATCGCAATGCGCGAGCCACGGGCCGGGGTAATGGTCGGTGCATTTTCCCTCTCCCAGTGGGAGGGGGAATCCCTCTCTTCACTCGCCCGTGCCTGGGGCGAAAAGCCCGCCGAAACCGAGCATGTACATGCAGTCCGCGTTGTCGGAGACCCCGGCGGAGCGGTTTCCGTAGAAGAAGACCTCGCCCGGTTCGGCCGTGCCCAGCCAGACCCGCAGGCGGTCGGCCCGGGGGTTGTCGGTGAGCGCCACGTAGCGGCTTTTCATAAAGTCGTCGCGGACCCACATCGGCGGGGTGGCGGTGTCGTCGTAGAGGAGGTAAACGTGGACCCGGTTGTCGGCCCTCAGGCGGCCCAGGAAGTCCCGACCCAGCGCCGCCTCACCACTCCCCTTGGTCCGATCCCGATCGGCCGTCAGGAGCCAAACCAGGCCGTCGTAGGAGATTGGGAAGGTTAGGATCGAGTACCTCTCGTCCGAGTAGAGGGCGTCGCCCGTGACCAACCGCGTCAGGCGGTAGTAATCCGCCCAGCGGTTCAGGTAGGCCGAGCCCTGGATCAGGAGCCGATCCAGCACGAAGGAGGCCGGGGTCAGGTAGCAACTCATCCCCCACCGCCGCCCCACGGCGTCGGCGGCCAGCACGGCCAGCCTCGCCCCCTCCAACCGCGGGCTGTTGGCGCCCGGTCCGGGGATGAATTGGAAAATCAGCTCGCCGCTCGCGCCCGGCGGCAGGACCAGAGTCTCTTTCAACGGGACCAAATCGCCGCTCTCTACCCCCTCCGCGTCGCTGAAATAGCTCACGCCCTCGTACTCCACCCCCGACAGGAGCAGCCCCCGGCGGTTCCACACCACCCGGAGCTGGGTCAGGCGGACCTCGGCGTCGCCCGAGTTCTTTACTCCGAAGGCGCCGGTGAGCTCGCGGCTGGCCAGGACGTAGGCCGGGCGGGAGGTGTCCAGGTAGAGCGCGGGTCCCGACCCCGAACGCACCTCGACCATCAGGGAGTCGGAGCCGACCTGGTGGCGGTTGTCCACCGCCAGGGCGTAGAGGAGATGGTGGCCGTCGGGGACGGCCGCATCGCCGGAGACGGGGTTCCAGCCGCCGTCCAGGGCGTCGTAGGGGGCGTAGCCGTCCACCCCGAGCACCCGGTCGTCCAGGTAGAACTCCACCTGGCGCACTGCGCCGTCGGCGTCGTAAGCCGCCGCGCCCACGGGGACCGGCCCCCGCACCAGGGCGCCGTCCACGGGGGAATCGAAGATGACCCGGGGCGAGCCGACGCCCGAATCGCGCAGCTCCGCCGCCGCCCCCTGGGTCAGGAGCACGGGCGGTCCCTGGGGCGGGGCGCCCTCACCGGGAACGGCCGCCTCTCCAACCTTGCCCGCCTCCTCGCCCGTGGGGAATACGCCCCCCGCCGCCGCTCCCAGATAACGGGAGGCCAGGTTCACCGGGGTCACGGTCGTCGTAAGCACTATCGGCGCGAACCGGGGGTCGTCGGCCGGGGCGAGCGTCAGGGTAAGTTCCAGGCTGCGGATGCGGCGACGGGCCAGGACGCCCGCGGCCTTCTCGGAGACCAGCGCCTCGTGGGCGATTATTTCATCGGCCGCGTCCCGGTAAACCACGCGGAAGTCGCGCACGTCGCGGGACAGATCGAAGAGGTCGGGCCGTTCGGGGTCGCCTATCTCGTTGACCAGGGAACCGCCGGGGACGAGTCGGAAGCCGACCCGCTCGGCCCGGTCGTCGGCGTCGCCGTCGGGAGGCGTATCCGGCTCGTCCCCCCGGTAATCGGCGGCCACGACGACTGCGTTGGGCGCCGCTTCGGGAATCGCCTCGAAGAGGTCCATGCCCGTCGGATCGGCCCCGGCCTGGCCGACGGCGGCCACCATCGCCTGGAGCGCCATCCGGCCCCGGCGCTGGAGCTCGGCCCGCTTGCTCGATTCGTTGAACCCCGTCCCCGCCCCGGTAACGAGGAGCACCATCGGCACCATGATTATGGCGAAAATCGCCATGGCGATTATAAGTTCGATGAGGGTCAACCCGCGCTGGCCGCGGGTTGAGCCTATCCGACGGGTGATGAATCCGGTCGTCATGGCGAAAAAATGCTCCGGGCGGTCACGGACAGAGTTCCCGGGCGAGGCGCACCGATTCCTCGAACAGCCGTCCCTCGTCCCCGGAGAGCAGGGATCGGTCCACGAGCGGCTCCAGCAGAAGGATGGACCGCCGGAAATTCTCGATGACCCCGCGGTCCCGGGTGAAGGCCAGGACCTTCGCCAGATGGAGGATGGTCTCCACGCGGTCGCCGTTGATCCGCAACTCGTCAACCGGCATGGCGTCAACTCCCAACGAGCTCGCCGTCGGCCATCACGACCCGCCCCCCGACCACAACGTAAACGGCGCGGCCGGTGAGCTCCCAACCGGCGAAGGGCGTGTTTACCCCCTTACCGGCAAATTTTTCCGGGTCAACCGTCCACCGCGCGCCCCGGTCAATCACCGTCACGTCGGCTGCCGAGCCCACCCCGAGTTTTCCCTTTCCGGTAAGCCCCAGCCGCCGCGCCGGATTCGTGGAGAGCCGCTCCACCGCCTCGCCGAAGGATAGATGGCCCGGCTCCACCAGATACGTCAGCGTCAGCCCCAACGTCGTCTCCAGCCCCACGATGCCGAAGGGGGCCGTTTGGTAGGGCTGATCCTTCTCCGCCAGGGTGTGCGGGGCGTGGTCGCTGGCGATTATCTCCAACGTCCCGTCCCGCAGGCCGGCGACGACCGCCTCGCGGTCCGCGGCGGTCCTTATCGGGGGGTTGACCTTGGTCCTGGGGTCGAAATCGTCCGGAAGGGAAGACTGGTCCAGGCAGAAGTGGTGGGGCGTCGCCTCGGCGGTGACGTCGAACCCTCGCCGCCTGGCGTCGCGCACCGTCTCCACGGAACGGGCCGTGGAGACGTGGTCCACGTGGAGCGGCACCCCGACCCTGGCCGCCACGAGGATGTCGCGCACCGTCCCCACGTCCTCGGCCTCGGCCAGGATGGGCTCCAGCCCGGCCGCCGTGGCCGATGGACCCGCGGACACCACGCCGCCCCCGGAGAGCGCCTCCTCCTCGGCGTGGCTGATGACCAGAAAACCTGCGTCCCGGGCGTACTTGAGGGCGTTGAGGAGGAGGCCGGACCGTCGGACCGGGTGGCCGTCGTCGGAGAGGGCGACCGCCCCGGCCTCCCGGAGTTCGCGGAGCGGGGCGATTCCGGCCCCGGCCAGCCCCTCGGTCAGGGCCGCGATGGGAAAGACGTTCACCAGCCCGCGCAGCTCCGCGATGTAGCGGACGTACTCCACCGCCGCCTCGTTGTCCACGAACTGGCCGGTGTTCGCCTTGCAGGCGATGGATGTGAACCCGCCCAGCGCCGCCGCCCGCGTGCCGGTGGCGATGGTCTCCTTGTCCTCCAGCCCCGGCTCGCGCAGGTGGACGTGCATATCCACCAGGCCGGGCACGACGAAGAGCTCGCCGCAGTCAACGACTTCCGCCGTCGGCTCGACGAGCCCCCGTTCCACGGCGGCCACCCGCCCCCCGCGCAACAGCACGTCGGCCTTGGCGTAAAGGCCCCGGGCGGGGTCCACCACCGTCCCACCCTTGAGCAGAAGGGGCCTGGCACTCCTGGTCGGCAACTAGTGGTCCCTCTCGACGACGAAGCCGGCCAGCTCCGCCAGAATCTCGGGCCGGGGCAGACGCCGGGCCTCTTCCACGGCGGAATCGGCGTGGAACTTGGCCATCTTCCGCGACTTTTCCACCCCGTGAATCTTCGGGAAGGTGTTCTTGCCCCGCTTTTCGTCCGAGCCCACGGACTTGCCCAGCTTCGCCTCATCGCCGGTGACGTTCAAGAGGTCGTCGGCTATCTGGAACGCCATCCCCAGGTACTCCCCGTAGCGCGTGGCCGCCATGAGCCGGGTGTCGTCGGCCCGGGCGAGAATCGCCCCCATCCGGCAGGCGCAGCGGATCAGGGCTCCGGTCTTCAGGGTGTGGACGTAGTTCAGCATGGTGGCGTCTATGTCCTTGCCCTCGTTGGCCACGTCCGCCGCCTGGCCGCCGATCATCCCGAAGGTGCCCGAGGCCACGGCCAGTTCCTGGGAACAGAGGAGCAGGCGGTCGGAGAGCTCGATCTCCCGGGTGGCTCCCAGGGCGAGAATCTGGAACGCCACGGTCAGAAGCGCATCCCCGGTCAGGACGGCCACCGCCTCCCCGTACTTCTTCCACACCGAGGGTCGGCCCCGCCTGAGCTCGTCCGCGTCCATGCAGGGCAGGTCGTCGTGGACCAGGGAGTAGTTGTGGACACACTCCACGGCGCAGGCCGCCTCGGAGGCCCCGTCGGGCAGGTCGCCGGCGACGGCCTCGGCGGTGGCCAGGACCAGAATCGCCCGCAGGCGCTTGCCGCCGGAAAAGACGGCGTAGTGCAGCGCCTCGTGGACGTCCGGCGGATAGGCCCCCCTGTGCGGCAGGAGCCTCGCCAGCTCGCCGTCCACGAAGACCCGTTTCTGTTCCAGGTAAGCCTTGAGCTGTACAGTCAAGATTATCCTTCCACGTCGGGCAGGTCGAGGGGGCGCTCGGCGGGGGAGCCGTCGTCGCCCTTGACCAACTCGGTGAGTCGCCGTTCGGTTGCGTCGAGCTGGGACTGGCAGAGCTTCGCCAACCCCATGCCTTCCTCAAAGAGGGAGATCAGTCTGTCCAGGGGGTACACCCCGCCCTCGAGCTCGGCGACGATGGCCTCCAGCCTCTCCATCGCCTCCTCGAAGGTCATTTTCTTCTCCAAGTATCCTCCTGACCACGGTGAGCGCCGTCCCGTCGCGGACGGTCACGCCCAGTTCGTCGGACGGGTGCAGTTCCTCTATGGAGCGCACGGGCGCGCCCTTACGGGTGAGATGGCCGTAGCCCCGCCCGATGACGGCGCGTGGATCGAGGGCGACCAGACGACCCGTCCCCGAGCTCAGGCGCACCCGGTGTGAGTATATCCCGCCGGAAGCGGAGAGGCTCAACCGGCGGACGAGGCCCGCCAAAGCCCTCTCGCGCAGACGGGGGACCGCGTGGGCCCGCAACATGGCCAGCCGGACCCGCGCGAACCGAGACTTACCCGCCTCCACAGCCGAAAGGGAGGCGTGCCGCAGGCGCTCGCCCAGGCCGTCCACCCGCTGGCGGCGGAGGTTCAGGTAACCGGCGAGCCGCTCCACCGAAAAAGTTTTACGAAAATGTTCCAGCCGCTGACGTTCGAGCTTCAGCAGATCCGCGGCGATGCGTCGGAGGGAGCCGCGTCCCACGGCGACGCGGCGCCGGAGCTCGTCGCGCTCGGCGGTGACCATCTCGGCGGCGGCGCTGGGGGTCGGCGCCCGCACGTCGGCCGCCAGGTCCGCCAGCGTCACGTCCACCTCGTGCCCCACGGCGGAGATGACCGGCACCGGGCAGGCGTGAATCGCCCGGCAAAGGCCCTCGTCGTTGAAGCAGAAGAGGTCCTCGTAGGAACCGCCGCCCCGCCCCACGATGAGCACGTCCACCAGCCCCGAGGCGCCGAGTTCCTCCACGGCGCGGGCCAATTCCGCCCCGGCGCCCTCGCCCTGGACCAGGGCGTGCCGGAGGACGACGTCCAGGCCGGCGTGGCGGCGCGCCAGGACGCGCAGGATGTCGCGCAGGGCCGCCCCGTCGCGGCTGGTGACCACGCCCACCCTCTTCGGCAGGCGAGGCAGAGGTCTTTTTCCCTCGGCGGCGAAGAGCCCCTCGGCGGCCAGCCTCGTCTTGAGTTCCTCGAAGGCCCGCTGGAGCTCCCCCAGCCCGCGCAGGACCAGCTCGTCGCATATGAGCTGATAGCTCCCCCGGGGCGGGTAAACGGAGACGTCGCCCCGTGCCACCACCTCGAGGCCGTCCGCGGGGGCGAAGCCGAGCCGCTGGGGTCGCGGGCGGAACATGGCGCACCCCAGCACCGCCCCCTCGTCCTTCAGGCGGAAGTAGAGGTGGCCGCTGGCGGCCAATTTTACGTCCGTCAGCTCCCCGGCCACCCAGACCCCGGCGTAGCGCTCCTCGAGGGTGCCCTTTATCAGGGCGGTCAGCGCGCTGACGCTGTAGGGCTCGGGCGCTGGGGAACCGTTGAGCATGGGGCTATCTTATCCCAGGCCGCCGCGGGCGTCAAATACGAGACCCCGCCGGGGCGGGGTTCATCGTAAATTTCCGTTACTCGAGGTCGGCGTCCGTCACCCCGCCGTAGCGCGGTCGTCGCATCGCCTTGCCGGCGCGGTTGACCGTCCGGCCGACGACGGTGGTCGTGGTGTGTCCGCCGGCGGTGAAGGTGCGGACCTCGGCGGGACCCGACGCCGCGTAAACTGCGGCCCGGAGCGGCTTATCTCCGGCCATGAGACCGGAAATTTCCGCGATTATCTCCTCCCCCGCCCGGCGGGCGATTCCCCGGTGGTCCTCCAACTCGGCCACGGCGTTGAAGGTGGCGAAGACGCCGTCGCCGATGAGCTTGTCCACCACCCCGCCGTGCTTTTCGACGATTCGGCCCACGACGGCGTAGTAGTCGGCCAAAATGGCGGCGACACGCCCGTC
>DATKYS010000043.1 GCA_035528375.1 bacterium | reverse complement strand
GGTGACGGTCACCCCCTCCACCTCTATCGGATCGTCCAGGCCCCCGGTGTGGCCGCCCCATCCCGGGACCGGCGTGTATTGTCCAACCCCGGTTTCGATGAAGGCGGCGGAATCAGCCTTGGCGAATTGCTCGGTCATGTCGTGAATCGGTGCCATGTGGATGTGTTCCCCTTGGTGCCCGGGGATCGGCGGTTCATAGATCCATCGGCCGATGTAGTCCCGCCACGGCTGGGTCATGCCCCAGGCGAACACGTCGGTCAAGTCCGCGTCCGGCGTGGTGAAGTCCACGGTCCCCCCGCTCGCGTGAGCTCCGGTCCGCTGACGGCACCCGTCACGCCACCATTTCCAGGAAGTGACGACAACCTTCCCCCACCGATCCCGGACCGGCTGTAACACCCGCTCCGCGGTTGCGCGGAGGCGAGCGATGTCCGCCGGGCTGGCGTGCCGCCAGCAAGGCATTTCCTCCAGGGTGAAGTTTCGGGCGAGGACCGTCACGAGCTACCGCGGCCCCCGGAGTGTGGGGAGCAGGAGCAGGGCACCAAGGGCGAGGATGGGAGTCCACGGGATCGGAGCGGCCGCGGGGGTGCCGCCTCCAGGAGCTCCACCGCCTCCAGGAGCTCCACCGCCTCCAGGAGCTCCACCGCCTCCAGGAGCTCCACCGCCTCCAGGAGCTCCACCGCCTCCAGGAGCTCCACCATTGCCCGGTTCCTCGGGCACGTCGGGGGGTGCGTCACCACCGGGCCCCCCCGGCTCGAAAGGCTCGGCCGGCGCGCCGGCCTCCCACGTCTCCACGGAATAGATCCCGTAGCCGAGCGCGGTCCCGTAGACCGTGACGGGCCCGCCGAAGGAATGGAGCTCGAAGGCGGCGCGGGTGGCGGGGTTCGCGGCGTACTGAAGGTTGAAGTTGTGGCCCGGGACCGAAAAGCGGAGCTCGCCGGTGCTCATCACCTGGAGCTGTCCGGTGATGCTCGGCGCATCCCACGGGTTCGCGTAGCTGCCGAGTCCGGAGGGGCGGCCGCATCCCTGGAAAGCGTACATGTCGGAACCTCGCGAGAATGAAAGAGACCTTGTCAGGTCGTGAGCTCTACACCGTCCCGGGTGAAGGATCCGGTCCTTATGCGCCAGTAGGCGAACCGGATCCCGTTGCCCGCGCCGGCGGTCTGATGTCTCAGGGCCAATTGCATCAAGCGATTAACGGCGGGGTCCCACCAGCACCCCCCGGCGGCGTTGGTGAACCGAAGTTGAGTCGCGCCGGGCAGGAGCGCGCCGCCAACGTACACGTCCAGGGTCGCGTCCCGACTCCCCGAGCCTCCGGTGATGAAGAAGTCGAAGCTCTGCCAGTCGCCGGCGGCCGGCGGCGCGGGGATTGCGATTTGCGTTAGAACGCCGGCGGGGCCCGGTGTCACGTTGTCGTATGCGATGAAGGCGAGCCCGCCCGCCCCATCGCCGAAGATCCCGAACCCCCCTTGATTCGCCACAACCCCGCCCCCGAGCCCGGGCCAATTCTGGATACCAAGATGAGCCGCACTATTGAGGATTGCGACGCCGGTAGAGGAGGTAAGAGCGTGGCCAGCGTCGGGAGCGATGGTAAAGGAGATCCACGCCGCGCGCTGATGCGGTAGGGTGGTGACTCCAGGCGGGAAGGATGGGGCCAGGCCGATTGCGGGGTAAAGCGGAATGTATCCCCAGGTGTGGCAGGCAGCGACGCCGGCAGTCTGCCAGCGCTCGGCGAACATGCCGCGGTAATAGCTGGTGACACGGGTCACACCTCCGCCCGCTTGGTCGAAGCTCCTGAGTGACCGGCTAATTGTGGTGGGGACTGCGGCCGTGGGGAACGTCACCCCGCCGATGATGATGCATTCTCCCGTCTCGAAGTTGGTGGCTTGGTTGTACCGCCAGGGCCATTGCACGTCGAGCGCCCAGCTTGGGGTGGGGCCCTGGAGAATGACGGTTTGGGGCATCGGCCGAGCTCCCTAGATGTCCCAGCCGGCGCGGCTCGCGTCGGCTAGTGCGCTCGGCACGATCCATCCGTGAAGGATCGCCCCGACGTT
>DATKYS010000042.1 GCA_035528375.1 bacterium | reverse complement strand
ATGACGTAGGGGCGGGTGTCCACACCCGCCCGCGGCACCTGTCACCCATGCTGCGATGACGTAGGGGCCGACCGACGGCGCGCCGTTCAGGTCGGCCCGTTCATGATGTAGGGCGGGGATTTGCCAGGGGCATAGCTCGCTTCGCTCGGTTCCCATCCCCGCCGCCTTTCTTCTAAGGTGGCCCTCACCCCTAACCCCTCTCCCGGAGGGAGAGGGGACACGCCCCGCCTCTCAACCCGGCCCGGACCGCACGACCCAATCATCACCGGTCGAGGAGGTCCGTCTGCCGGACCGCGTTCCAGCTCCAGCGGTGGACGGGGGTGGGTCCGAGCCGGCGCAGCGCCTCCAGGGCGGGACGGCCGTAGCCCTTGTTCTCGGCCAGGCCGTACCCCGGGAAAAACGAGTCCAGGGCGCGCATGAGGCGGTCGCGGGCGGTCTTGGCCAGGATGCTGGCGGCGGCGATGCTGGCCACGCGGGCGTCCCCCTTCACCACGCCCACCGCCGGAATTCCCAGGCGGGGGAAATGGGAACGCAGCTCGGGGCCGTCCACCAGGGCCAGCCGGGGTCGGGGGTTCAGGTCGTCCAGCGCCCGGCGCATGGCGAGGAAACTGGCGCCGATGATGTTCAGCCGGGCGATTTCGCCGGGGCAGGCGAAAGCCACCGCCCAGCTCCGGGCATTGGCCTTGATCTCGCCCTCGAGGCGGTCGCGCTCGGCGGGCGATAGCCGCTTGGAGTCGTCGAGCCCGAGCGGGATCCGGTTCGGGTCGAGGATGACGGCCGCCGCGGCCACCGGGCCGACCACCGGCCCGCGCCCCGCCTCGTCCAGGCCGGCCAGGGGTCCGGGGAAATCGCCCTCCGCGAGCACGCGGCGCTCGAAGGAATAATCCAGCATAGAACCTAAGACGGGGCGGCGAGGGCCTCGATGAGCGTCACGGCCAGCCGCGGCCCCTGGGGCCAGAACTCGCAGGTGCCGATGCGGCCGTCCAGGAAGACGTCCGAATCCTCCACCGCGACCGCCCCGCCCTCGCGCATCCTCTTGCGCTGCCCCTTGAAAACCGCCATCCTCACCCCGCGGGCCCGGTCGCCCTGCAAGAGGGCCAGGACGCCGATTCCGCTCGCCCCCACGTACCCGCCGCCCGCGAGCACCTTCCCGATTACCGTCCCGGTCGCGTGGAAATAGGCCATGCCCTCCATCCCCTTGGACTGCATGAGGTACAACAGGTCAACGCCGTCCAGGCGCGCCAGCTCCTCGAGCCCCAGGTCCAGGAGGGGGACGCTGCCCCCGAGGCCGGCGACTTGCCTGTAGTCGCTGGCGAGATAGACCCGGGCCCCGGCCTCGGTGAACAGGCGCCGCACGTCGTAGAGCTCGGGGTCGTAGAAGGAATCGCCCACCAGGATGACCACTCTCTTCCCGGCGAGCGCCCCGCGCAGGTTTTCGGGCAGCTCCACCCGGGGCGGAAGCTTGCCCACCAGCTCGGTGACGGCGCCGTCGCCCGCGGGCTCGGGGGCTGCCTCTTCCCCGCACGCGGCCGGCAGGAGGAGGGCGGCGAAAAGAAGGACGGGAAATATTTTCATGGGGGTCAGGCTCCGAACTTGGTGTAGCGGTTGGACAGGTTCAAAAGGATGGGCATGAGGTCGGTGCCCCGGGGGTGCCCCAGCCCACCCGCGGCGCAGGCGAACTCGTCGTAAGTCTCCACCGCGTCGGGGCGGACGCCCGGGCCGTGGACGAGGAGCGGGACGGGGTCGCCCGAGTGGTCGCCGACCTCGCAGGGGGTGGAGTGATCCCCCAGGACGGCGAGGACGGTCCCCGCGTGCCAGAGCGGCTCGGTGAGGGCCAGGAAGCGGTCCACCAGAAGGCAGGCGGCGATTTTCTCTTCGGGGGCGTCGTCGTGGCCGGCCAGGTCCGGGGCCTTGATGTTGATGAAGATGAGGTCGTAGGCGTCCCAGGCCCGTGTCACGGCCCGGGCCATGGCCTCGACGTCCGTGTCGGCGCCGCCGGTGGCCCCGGGACACTCGACGAGGTCGAAGCCGAGGTAGTTGCCCAAAAGGCCCTTCAGGAGGCCGACCTCCACCAGGGCGGCGGCCCGCAGCCCATGGAGCTCGCCGAAGGGTGGGATGTGCGGCACCAGCCCCCCGCCGCGCGGAAGGGGGCAGTTGGCCGGAGGAAGACCGGCCCGACGGCGCTCGTCGTTCACCGGGTGGACGTCCAGGATTTCGCGGCCCCGGCGGACGAACTCCTCCAGGGCGGCGCAGGTCCTGCGGGCGGCGGCGTACTCGGGGTCGCCCTCGGCCACCGTGGGTGAGCAGGGGTGGAGCGGTTCGCCCTCGGAGTGGGGGTCCACGTCGGACACCGCGCCGGAGAGCCCCTCGCCCCGGAGCACCAGGGCGGCCCGGTGGGCCACCGACTCCTTGAACAGGGCCGTCACGCCGCCGGAGAGCCGCATCCCGTCCAGGACGGCGGCCAGCTCGGCGGTCCGCTCTGTTATCCGCCCGGCACGCCGATCCGTGACGACCAGCGTCCCGTCCCGCTCCTGGACCGTGGCGAAGTTGCAGCGGAAGGCCACGTCACCGGCCCGCGGAGCGAGCCCGACCCCGGCGGCCTCCAGGGGGCCGCGGCCCGTGTAGTACTTATAGGGATCGTAGCCCAGGAGGGCCAGGTGCGCCGTGTCGCTCCCGGCGCAGATGCCCGGCGCGATGGGGTCCAGGAGCCCCGTTATCCCGCCGGCGGCCAGGCGGTCCAGGGTCGGCGTCGCCGCCGCGGACAGGGGCGTCCTTCCGCCCAGGGAGGACACCGGCCGGTCGCCGATGCCGTCGCCGATGATGAGGAATATCTTCCGCTTATCCATAAGTCCGCCAGTCCGAAAAGAGTACGAATCATCACCTGCGGAAAATTCCCGACGACGACCGATTCTCCCCGCGTTGCTTAAAGCACGCCCCCGAATCATTTATACGTGCCGCTCGCGGCGCCGACCTCTCGAATATTAAAACCCATCGTCGCGGAGTCGGGATACAACGCCCCGCGTTGCTGATGACACACCCCCGAACCTTTTTAATGTACCGCTCGCGGCGCAAACGTGACGGACGTTTAAATGTGTCGTTGCGGGACTGGGATGCAACGCCCCGCGTTGCCAACGCCCCGCGTTGCTTAAAGCACGCCCCCGAATCTTCTATATGTACCGCTCGCGGCGCCGACCTTTAGAATATCAAAAACCCATCGTCGCGGAATCGAGATGCAACGCTCGGCGTTGCTGATGACACACCCCCGAACCTTTTTAATGTACCGCTCGCGGCGCAAACGTGACGGACGTTTAAATGTGTCGTTGCGGGACTGGGATGCAACGCCCCGCGTTGCC
>DATKYS010000041.1 GCA_035528375.1 bacterium | reverse complement strand
TGGCCATCATCTCGTAGAAGCGGGCCGTCGTGGCCCCCGTGTCCACGGAGTGGGTCAGGTCGGCGTAGTTTTCGTCGGCCGAGGCGATGGCCCCCGCGACGCGGTGGAAGAGCTCCTCGGGGGTTTCGACGGGTCGGCCCTCGTCGTCGCGTTTGAGGTAGCGCCGCTCGAGGACGGTGACGGCGTTTTCGGAAAGCGTCAGCGGCATGATAGCTCCAGCGGTCAATAAAAGCGGTCGGTCACACGATTCGTAAATTCGCTATTTGATACCCAGAAGCCGGTGCACCTGGGGCAGGACGCGCAGGTTCGGATGGACGGCCGAGGCCCGGACGTGCGCCCGGAGCATTTCCGCCCCGGTGAGCTCCGGACGGCCATTGGCTCCGTGGATGGGCTGAAGCGTCACCTCGACCTTCGGGGCGACTTTATTCACCAGTTTCAACGCCCGCTCCACCTCATCCCAGGGGGTTTTTTTGCCGAAAACGATTTTCACCAGGAGCTCGACATCCGCCCCCGCGCAGATTTCCAGAAATTTTTCCGACTCGTCCCAGTACGCCCTCCCGCAGTGGGCGGGCAATTTTATGTCGGCGGCCACGACGTCCAGGAACGGCAGCAGCGGCGGCAGCGCGTCGGGGTGGACCCCCGCCGTCTCCAGGTAAACCGGCAGGCCCATCTCCCGGACGAGAGGAAGCAGCTCCCGGAGGAATTTCGCGTAGAGCAGCGGTTCCCCGCCGGTGACGGCCAAGTGGGCGTGCCCCGGCGCCCGCTCCTCCAGCCCCCGAATTTCCGCTAAAACCGCACCGACCGTCAGGGGGTTGGCCGGCCGGACGACCTCCCCGGTCGCCCGTTCGATCTGCGCCGGCGCCGCCGGGTCCGTGGGCGTGTCGCAGTAGTCGCAGCCCACACCGCAGCCGGCCAAGCGGAGAAAAATTTGTCTGCGGCCCACGTGTGGCCCCTCGCCGGCCAGTGAGGAGAAAATTTCGGCGACGGGCGCGCCGGTCACGGGAACATTACTTGGAGATACGCTCTGCACAGGGTTTTCGGGGTTCCGTGGTGAGTGGTTCTATTTCCCAAGGGCGGAGCAGCCCCCCCACAGGGGGAATTGCAGCTGGATGACGGCGCTAACCGGCGGGACAACCCAAGCCGCCCCCCACAGGGGGAATTGCAGCTATATGACGGCGCTAACCGGCGGGACAATCCAGGCCGCCCCCCACCGGGGGAATTGCAGATAGATGACGGCGCTAACCGTCGGGACAAATCAAACAGCCCCTCGGGTTGATTTGCAGCCCCTCCAGCGGGCGGACACCCCCGGGACGTACCCCGGAAACGGACGACGCCCGGCGGTTTTAAGGTCGCCCAGGTGTCCCACTTCCCGCGCGAATTCTCTCCGCCCGGAGTCTCCTCCGGCTCAATCACCGGGCACAGCCAGCTTCACGCCCCCGAAGTCTCCGGCAGCCCACCCGTCCGAGGTCTCCAGCGGACCCTGCCTACCACATTTGGGCCATTTGTGAGATTAGCATACCATATATAGTGTGTCAACGGGGCCGGTGGATAAAATGTAAAATTGCGACGGGAACGGAAAAAAACACCCCGACGTATGGAATGGCGGATACGCCCCGACTTCGCAAGGAGAAACCGGAATGCGCAGAACGGCCATCTTCACCGCCCTCGTGCTCCTCGCCGCCACGGCGAGCCTCGCCGAAGAGACCTCGGGGGTGGACATCCTCCGCTCCATCCAGGAAGCCTTTACGTCGGTGGCGGCCGAGGTCAGCCCCGCCGTGGTTTACATCGAGGTGAAATCGGAGACCGACAAGAGCCTGAGCTTCTTCTTCGGCCCCTGGGGTTTCGAGGCACCCCCCGAACAGGAGGCCGCCGGGTCGGGCTTCATCATAGACGCGGAGGGGTACGTCCTCACCAACGCCCACGTCGTCGCCCGGGCCAAGGAGATTCAGGTGACCCTCGCCGACGACAGGGCCTTCGACGCCGAAGTCGTGGGGATAGACCCCGACTCCGACCTCGCCCTGCTCCGCCTCAAGGACGCGGATAACCTCCCGGTGGTCCGTCTGGGCGACTCGGACAAGGTGCGCGTCGGTGAATGGGCGCTGGCCATCGGCAGCCCCTTCGGCCTGCAGCAGACGGTGACCGCCGGCATCATCAGCGCCACCGGCCGCACCAATATGGGCCTGGCCAACTACGAGGACTTCATCCAGACCGACGCCTCGATCAACCCCGGCAACTCGGGCGGCCCCCTGGTCAACCTGGACGGCGAGGTCATCGGAATCAACTCGGCCATCCGCGCGGGTGGCGGCTGGACCGGTGAGTCGTACAACATCGGCATCGGCTTCGCCATCCCCGTCAACATGGCCCGGCGGGTGGTCGCGGACCTGCGCGAGAAAGGCAGCGTCGTGCGCGGCTGGCTCGGGGTGTCCATCCAGAACTTGACCGAGGAGGTGGCCCGGGCGATGGACCTTCGGGAAACCAAGGGCGCGCTGGTCGCCGAGGTCCTGCCCGACTCCCCCGCCGAGGACGCCGGCTTCGAGGTCGGCGACGTGGTGCTCGAGATGAACGGGGTGAAGGTAAAGGACGCCAACGAGCTGAAAAACCGCGTGGCCCTCCTGACCCCCGACGAGCGGGTCGAGTTCCTCGTCAACCGGGACGGCGCGGAGAGAAGGATTGACGTGACGATAGGCGAGCGGCCCCCCGATCTCACCGCGTACTACGAGGAGTCCCGGGGCACGGAGGGCGAATCGCGGGCCGTGGCCTCCCTGGGGATCGAAGTTCAGAACCTCGACCCCGAGCTCGCCCGTGAGATAGAGCTCGACGAGGATAAGGGCGTGGTCATCACCCGCGTCTTCCGGGACTCACCCGCCGACAAGGCCGGACTGCGCTCCGGCGACGTCATCCTCCAGTTCGACCGGCGCGAGGTGGTTGACGCGGCCGGTTTCGAGGAGATGGCGGGCAAGATTGTCGAGGGGGAACCGGTGCTGGTGCTCGTCTGGCGCGATGGGCGGACGACCTTTTTGGTCATCGAAAAATGACCGTCTCCTGAAAACCTAAAAAAGGCGGGCCCCGCGGCCCGCCTCTGATTTATCCCGCACGACTACCGGCTGATGACCAGCCTCTGGGTCAACGATCCCGCGGTCGTCTCCAGGCGGTAGAGGTAAACGCCCGAGGGAACCTCGCCGCAGTTCCAGGTCGCCTCGTGACGGCCCGCGGTCAACTCCGAGTCTAAAAGCGTCGC
>DATKYS010000040.1 GCA_035528375.1 bacterium | reverse complement strand
TTTTTTTGAAGCGCGGGTTGGGGTGAGGGGTTGCAGCGGCCCCCTCTCCCCGTGGGAGAGGGTTGGGGTGAGGGCTACATTTGAAGATTGCGGGCGGGTGTGGACACCCGCCCCTACGTCATCGCAATCAGCCAGATGCGGGTAGGGAAGGGGGCAAAAAGGCGGGAACCGAAGCCCCCGCCCTACATTTGACTCACGGGCGCGCTACGGCCCGGCCAATCACTCCGAATCGGCCTCTTTTTTGGGCTTCGCGGCACCCTTCTGCACCGGGATGCCGAAGAAATCGCGCACCTTGGCCTCGATGGCCGCCAGCATCTCCGGCTTCTCGTCGAGCGCCTCCTTGACGTTCTCCTTGCCCTGGCCCAGGCGTTCGCCGTCGTAGGAGAACCAGCTCCCCGACTTTTCGATGACGCCGGCCTCCACGCCGAGGTCTATCACCTCGCCCACGTGGTTGATGCCCAGGCCGAAGATGATGTCGAACTCGGCCTCCTTGAACGGCGGAGCGACCTTGTTCTTGACCACCTTGACCCGGCTGCGGTTGCCGATGTTGTCGCCGCCGACCTTCAAGGAGCCGATGCGGCGCACCTCCATGCGCACCGTGGTGTAGAACTTGAGCGCCCGGCCGCCCGGGGTGACCTCGGGGTTGCCGAAGACCACGCCGATCTTCTCGCGAATCTGGTTGGTGAAGAGGATGCAGCAGTGGGAACGGCTCACCACGCCGGTGAGCTTGCGCAGGGCCTGGCTCATCAGCCGGGCCTGCAGGGCCACGTGGCTGTCGCCCATCTCGCCCTCGATTTCCACCCGGGGGACCAGGGCCGCCACGGAGTCCACCACCACGAGGTCCACGGCGCCCGAGCGGACGAGCATCTCCACTATCTCCAGCGCCTGCTCCCCGGTGTCGGGCTGGCTGACCAGGAGCTCCTCGATGTTGATGCCGAGGTTTTTCGCGTAATTTATGTCCAGGGCGTGCTCCACGTCAATGAAGGCCGCGATGCCGCCCAGCTTCTGGGCGCTGGCGATGACGTGCAGTGTGAGTGTGGTCTTGCCGCTGGCCTCGGGGCCGTAGATCTCGATGATCCGGCCCCGGGGAAGGCCGCCCACGCCCAGGGCGCGGTCTATGGAGAGGGAGCCGGTGGGGATGACGTCTATGTCGCGCTCGCCCTCCCCGCCCATGCGCATGATCGCGCCCTTGCCGTACTTCCGCTCGATCTGGGCGAAGGCCGCCTCCAGGTTGCGCGCCTTTTCCCCGCTCGTGCCCTCTGCCATCTCGTCTCCTTCGGGTGAACTTTTACGATACGGGGAAGAGATTAACACATTCCCCGGGCGGACACTAGCAGATGCGGGGGAGTTGCTCACCGGTGAGCATGTCCACGATTCTCTCCCCGCCGACGGCCGTCTCGAGGACGACCCGGCGCGGGTGGGCTTCCGTCAGCCCGCCGGCCAGGGACGCCTCCCGACCGTAGGCGTGCGCTCGGGCCGCCGCCAGAACGCGCACTGCATCTTCCTCCGCCACCGCGGCCAGGATGACCCCCTCGTTGGCCACGTGGAGGATGTCGAGGCCCAGGAGCTCGGCCACCGCCGCCGCCGCGTCGTGGACGACCAATTCATCCTCGATAAGGCGGACGCCCAGGCGAAAATCCGCCGCCAGCTCGTTGGCCGCCGAGGCCAGCCCGCCTCTCGTGCAGTCCCGCATCCAGGTGACCTCGCCCGCCCCGCGCATCGCCTCGACCAGCCCCGAGAGCGGGGCGCAATCGGAAACCAGCTCGCTCTTCAGGGGCAGCCTCTCCCGGGCGGCCATCACCGCCAGGCCGTGGTCCCCCAGGGCCCCGGTGACGAGGACCCGGTCGCCGATCCGCGGCCCGGGGAGTCGCGCATGACCCTCGTCGAAGACGCCGACCCCCGCCGTGTTTATGTAGAGGCCGTCGGCGTCCCCCCGGTTGACCACCTTGGTGTCCCCGGCCACCACGACGACTCCGGCCTCCTTCGCCGTTTCCGCCACCGAGGAGACCACCGCGTCCAGATCCGCGAGAGGCAAACCTTCTTCGAGAATCAGCCCCAGGGTGAGGTAGAGCGGCCGGGCGCCCATCACCGCCAGGTCGTTGACCGTCCCGCATACCGCCAGCCGGCCGATGTCGCCGCCGGGGAAGCGCCAGGGCTGAATCACGTAGCTGTCGGTCGTCAGCGCGATCCCGCCCGGGGGAACGTCCACCAGCGCCGAATCGCCCAGCGGCCGGAGCGCCTCGGAGTCCAGCCGCGGCAGCAGGTGCTCCCGTAGCAGGCGCCGCGAGGCGACGCCGCCGCCGCCGTGGGCCAGGGTGATAATCTCATCTCTCAAGAGTCCTCCAGCCGGGAGATTATACCACCGGCCCCCCGTTGGCGCGCCGCGGGACGGTGTGGTAGAATACAGGCGATGGTCCTGAATAAATACAGCCTTGCCGCCCTGAGCGCGGCCTGCGCCTTCCTGGCCCTCGCCGGCTGCGAGGAGACCGTCTACCCCGTACCCACCGAAAGCTACTCCTCCATCGGCGGCTTCGAGATAACCCGGGTCGGCGACCAGGACCCCGGCCCCTACTCCATCGGCGACGCCGAGGGCGATCCCGATTGGGGCTTCTGGTTCCCCTACTCCATCGCGGTGGACTCCAACGGCGACCTGCTGGTCACCAACATCCGGGGCGGCTACCTCGAACGCTTCATCCCCAACCCGGACGGCGGCGCACTCTGGGACGCCTTCTGGGTCTGGCCCCGCGGGCGCCAGCACTCCACCTACCAGCTCTTCATCGAATCCTACCCCGACCCGTCCTATCTGAAGGAGGTGGTGCTCGTATCCGAATCGCAGTCCGAAATGGGTCTGGTGTTCGAATGGGGCAGGCAGGTCCACAAGCTGGCGCTGCCCAGTCCCAATTTAGACATCCCCGGCGACAACCGCCCCCGCTACGCCCAGATAACCCAAGCCGACATCCTGGTGGGGTACCCCACCACCTATCAACCGGGTCCCGTGGCCTACTACCCGCCGGACCAAATCGTGTACACCGACGTCGCGTTGAGCTATCTCTTCCACATCGAGGGGGACTCCGTGACGGCCGAGGGCGGCGGTGAGGGGGATCAGGAGGGTAGATTCTACCGGCCCATGGGCATCTGCGTGACGCCCGACGAGACGGTCGTCGTCTCCGACGCTATCAACCACCGACTCCAGACATTCACCCTGGAGCCCGCCCCCACCGACCCCAATGACCCGGCCTACGACCCGCTGTACATTTACCCATACGTTTTCAGCTATCAGGGGACGATAGGCGGTTTCGGCTTCAACAACGGCCAGCTCTCGTCCCCCTTCGGGGTGGCCGCGGACGCTCAAGGGAACATCTACGTCTGCGACACCCGCAACGCCCGCATCCAGAAGTTCTCCAGCGATGGCGAGCTCCTGGCGGTCATCTACGGCGACGGTTACTGGCGGCTGCGCTGCCCCCTGGACCTGGCGGTAACGGAAGACGGCGACCTGTGGGTCATAGACGCCTTCCTCTGGTACGAGTCCTGGGAGGACGAATACGTGCCGGATAACAAGGCGCGGATCATCCTCTTCCGGCAGGACTGAGCCCGCCCGCGGGGCCGGTGAGAGGAACGAAAAAGCCCCGTCCGCCCGGGGTTTTGGAAAGAGGGCTGACCAACGTTCCAGCCGTATCCGAAACCCGGGATGTAAAAAAAGCCCCACTCGACAGGGGCTTTCGAAGGTCGGCCGCGGGGCTAATCCTCCTCGAGCCAGCTCGAGGCGCTTTTTCCGACATCGCCCCGCAGCCCCGACTCGAGCTTCTCCCAATCTAGAAAAATCTCCGGGAAGCGGGCCTCGATTTTCCGGCGCAGTTCGGGCTCCACCCTCGCCCGTCTCCCCAGGTAGGCCAGGTGCCGCTGCACCACCTTCCCGCCCCGGCGGCAGGCGTGGACCAGAACGGCGTAGGGACCGCGGTATCGGACGTAGGGCATGGGGCCTCCCCGGTGATTTTACCGCCCCCCGAACCGGGGGTCAAACGGGACTCGAGCGTGGACGCCGAATCGGTTGAGTTTTCGGTCGAAGAGGACGCGGCCGGGGAAACGCGGTTTACGCGGCTGGACCGCTTTCTGGCCCAAAAGCTCGGCGTCTCGCGCTCCCGCATCGCGGCGGCCATCCGCGAAGGGCTGGTCACCCTCGACGGCGCGCCGACCTCGCCGGATAAAAGGCTCCGGGGCGGAGAGAGGGTAAAAATCCTCCCCCGGGCCCTGGCCGAGCCGGAACCGCTGAACCCGCTCACCCCCCGCGAAGCCGAAATCGGGATTCTCTACCAGGATTCCTCGGTGGTCGTGGTGGACAAGCCGGCGGGGCTCGTCGTCCACCCGGCCCACGGCCACGCCGACGACACCCTCTTGAACGCCCTGGCGGCACGTGGAATCGAGTTGGCCGTCGTGGGTGACGGCCGCCGACCGGGGGTGGTCCACCGGCTCGACATGGACACCTCTGGGGTCCTGGTGGTGGCCAAGACCCGAGCCGCCCTCCTATCCCTGGTGGGGCAGTTCTCGGCGCACACCACCGACCGGGTGTACTGGGCGCTCACCTACGGCGTGCCCGAGCCCCCCGCGGGGACCATCGAGGCGCCCATCGGCCGCCATCCGCGGGACCGCAAGCGTTTCGCCGTCGTCCTGAGCGGTCGGCCCGCCGTGACCCGCTACCGGATTCTCGAGGCGCTGCCGCGCGGCGACCCCTGGGCCGCTTTCGTCGAATGCCGCCTGGAAACCGGCCGCACCCACCAGGTCCGGGTGCATCTCGCCCACCGGGGTTATCCTCTCCTGGGGGACGAGGTGTACGGTAGCCGGGCCAGCCGCCGCGCCTCCGCCGGCCTGCCCCTCGAGGGCCACGCCCTCCACGCCCGGATGCTGGCCTTCGACCACCCGGAGAGCGGAGAACGGCTCAGTTTCACATCGGACCCCCCTCCCGCTTTCACCAAAGCCCTCGAACTGCTCCGCGGAGACGGAGAAAACCATGCGACGTAACACCTTAGTATTGCTTTTACTCGCTTTCGGCGCCCTCGCATCCGTCCCGGCGCCGCTCTCTCCCGACGGGGAACCTCTCACCGTCGAGACCCTGCGCGGGGAGCTGGAGAGCTTCGGCTACGAGCTGGCCGAGGCCTACTACGCCCTGGACGCCTACGGGGAGGAGGTGGACACGGAGCCCATCTTTGAAAAATACGCCTTCCTGGACCACCCCGCCCTGGTGGACTGGCTCCGCTCCCTGGAAAACGACGCGACGGACCCGCTGGAGCGCAGGTCTTACGCATTCCTCGTCAAAGACATCGAGGACAACCTCCTGTGGTTCCCCCTCGAGGAGCTCTACTACGACTACGTCACGACCGAGGCGTCCGCGGTCATCGAGGTCGGCGGGGAGGAGATTCCCTACCGGCAGTTGGACGACGTCATCTTCCGCGAGGACGACCGGGGCCGCCGCCGGGAGCTGTGGACCGCCGAGCGGCAGTTCATCGTGGACGAGATCAACCCGCGCCTGGGCGAGATAGTCGGGGCCACCCGCCATGAGTGCCGCGAGCTGGGTTTTCGCGATTTCGTGGACTACTACGCAAAAATCAACGACCGGGACTTCGCAAAACTCACCGGCGACTGCCTCTACATCCTCGGCGCCACGCGGGGCCTGTTCGAGACACTGGCGCGCGAAAGGGTGGCGGAGGTCTTCCCCGACCTCGCTCTGGAGGACGTGCGCAGCTACGACCGGGGGCAGCTCTGGCGCACCGACGAGTTCGATAAAAACTTCCCCGCCGAGAGGCTCATCCCCCTGTGGCTCGAGTTCACCGCCGGACTGGGGATAGACTTTGAAAATCTGAAAAACATCCGGCTCGACGCGGAGGACCGGCCGGAGAAGCAGCCCCGCGCCGCATGCTGGCCCATGCGGGTCCCCGAGGACATCCGGGTCCTGGTCAAGCCCACGGGCGGGTTCACCGACTACGAAACCCTGTTCCACGAGATGGGCCACGCCCTGCACTTCGCCTATACCGACCCCGGGCTGCCATACGAATTCAAGCTCCTCGGCGACGACGCCGTCACCGAGACCTACGCCTTTGCCTTCGAGAACGTCTTCGAGAACCCGTCTTTCTTGAAAGAGGCCGTGGGGATGACGGACGAGGAGGAAATGCGGCGATTCCGGCGCGAGCAGCTTTATTTCGAGGTCTCCGGCCTGCGGAGCTACTGCGTGAGTTTTCTGTACGAGCTCACTCTCCACGGGGTGGAGGCCGATCCGCTCGAAAGCTACCGGGAGCTGGTGGACTGGGCCGGCGTCTGGACCCGCACCGATGAGGAGTACGACACCGGCGTGTACTACACCAACGAGGATTTCTACACGACCAGCTACCTCTACGCCTGGCTGCTCGAGGCCGAGGTCCGCCAGACGCTCCTGGACCGATTCGGCGAGGAGTGGTGGCGCGACCCGGCGGCGGGGGGGTTCCTGGAGGGGCTGTGGTCCCAGGGGTATGAGCCGACGCCCGGGGAGATAGCCGCCGAGCTGGGCTATGCCGAGATTTCCCCTGTTCCGCTGGTCGAGCGGCTGATCCGGCAGGAGGAGGAGACGCGGCCCGGGGATTGACCCGGAGCGGTGGCGAAGGTCCGCATTCGTTCGATGACGATTGAATCCAAAATGTAGGGCGGGGACTTTAGTCCCCGCCGTTTTTTTATCAGATGCCCGGCGGCCCGCAGGGGATTCATCCCACGGGGCCGTCCCTACACCACTCAATTGCCGTAGGGCGGGGATTCCCATCCCCGCCGCTTTCACGTTCCCAACCTCGCCCTGCATTTGCGATGATGTAGGGGCCGACCTTCAGGTCGGCCCGTTTTTTCTAAGGTAGCCCTCACCCCGGCCCGTTCCGTAAACGTAGGGCGGGGATTTTAATCCCCGCCGCTTTATGCGTTCTATACCCCGACCCTCACCCCAACCCTCTCCCTAAAAGGGAGAGGGGGCCGTACGGAACCTCGAACGTCTACGATTCCCCCCGCGGGGGCGCGGTCCAGCGCCGCGCGCTGGCCTTGACAATAAAATCTCCCCAGTGCACGTTAACTTTCGCTCGCGGAGACCAACCATCGAACGCCGACGATTCACGTCGCGGAACTCGGGTCCAGCGCCGCGCGCTGGTCTTGACAAAGCGGGACCCGTCTGCTAGGTTACGCCGTGGGATGAAAGCCAACCACGAACCCCTCCGCGACACGGGCTTGCTCCAGGGCGAGCCGTATCTTTCCCCCACTGCGCACCAATTTTTCACGAACTCAACCCCACGAGGGATTCCATGGAGCTGACACTCGAGCTTGAGCGGTTGCAGGGCGACGTCGAGCGGCAGGTCGCGGAGCTCTCGGGCCAGGTCGTCGCGGAGTGCTACCAGTGCGGCAACTGCACCGCCGGCTGCCCGACCGCCTACGAGATGGAAATCAAGCCGAACCGCGTCATCCGCTACCTGCAGCTCGGCTTCGGCGAAAAGCTCCTGAAGGTGAACACGCCCTGGATCTGCGCCAGTTGCGAAACCTGCTACACGCGCTGCCCCAAGGGCGTGTCGGTCGCCGCCGTCATGGACGCCCTGCGCCAGATCGCCCGGATGCGGGGCGTAAAGCCTCCGAACCGCGACCTTCTGACCTTCGAGCGCCGATTCCTGGGCACGGTCCGGATGCACAGCCGCCTGTTCGAGGCCCAGCTCGCCGCGACGTACAACCTGACCAGCGGCCACTTCTTCAACAACATGACCAAGCTGCCGGGCCTTCTTTTCAAGGGCAAGCTCAAGCTCTTCCCCCAGCGGGGGACGAAAAAGGGCCGGCAGGCCGTAAAGGACATCTACGAGCGGGTGCTCGGGATGGAGTCAAGGAATTAATCGAGCCTGGGAGGCTTCGTGAAAATCGCCTACTACCCCGGCTGTTCCAACCACGGCACCAGCCGCGAGTTCGAGATGAGCGCCTTCGCCGTGTTCAAGGACCTGGGCGTCGAGCTGGAGGAGGTGCCGGACTGGGTCTGCTGCGCCGCCTCCCCCGGACACCACCACTCGAAGCTGCTCTCCGTCTCCCTGGGGGCGTACAACCTGTCGCAGGCGAAGCCGCTGAACCTCCCGGTGCTGACCACCTGCGCCGCCTGCTACTCCCGGCTCTCGGCCGCGAACTACGAGATCAAGCACGACGAGAAGCTGGCGGCCCGGGTCGCCGAGGCCGTCGAGGAGCCCTACGACGGATCGGTCGAGGTCAGGCACATCGTGGACTTCCTCGCCGACGACGTGGGGCTCGAGGAGATACAGAAGAAGGTCCACCGCCGCCTGGAGGGCCTGAAGGTCGCCTGTTACTACGGCTGCCTGCTCACCCGGCCGCCGGATTACGCCGTCGTGGACGACACCGAGGAGCCGCGCAAGATGGAGCGGATTCTCGAGAGCGTCGGCGCGGAGCCGGTGGACTGGAGCCACCGCACCGAGTGCTGCGGGGCGGCCTTCCCCTTCAGCCGGGTGGACATCGTGGAAAACCTGGCGGCCAAGATACTCGTGGCGGCGGATAATGTTTCGGCGGATTGCATCGCCGTGGCCTGCCCCATGTGCCACGCCAACCTGGACATGCGCCAGAGCGGCGCCGGACGCATCGCCGGAAAGAAGCTGCGCATACCCATCGTCTACCTCACCGAGCTCATCGGCCTGGCCTACGGGCACAAGCCCCGGGAGCTCGGGCTGAACATGCACCTGGTCCCGACCCGGTCGGTATCGGCCAGATTCTCCTGAACACGATGAAGGGTCCGGTCTTACAGATAGTGGTATTGCTAGTCATACTCGCCGGTGCCGCCGGGGCGGCGGTGAACTATACCGCGCCCGTTCCTATGGAACCCCTCGAACCGCCGGCCTACCCCCCGGGGGCCGCCGAGGAGGGGTTCGAGGGGGAGTGCCGCGTCAGCCTCCTGATAGACGGGTCCGGCGAGGTGGGCGAGGCCTGGATCGCGCAGTCCAGCGGTCGGGAGGACGTTGACCGCGCCGCCCTCGAAGCGGCCGAGGCCACCCGCTGGAAACCGGCCACCCTGGAGGGCGTTCCCGTCTCGAGCCGGCTCACCATCCCCTACGAGTTCGAGCTGGGTGTCCTGCCCGGCGACCCGCTGGGCCCGGCGCTGGCCGAACCGGCCCCCGAGCCGGAGAGCTCCGAGCCGCTGGTCGAGCTCAGGCCCCGGTCGCCCATTTCCGTGGACTACCCCGGTGACGGCTTCGCCGTAATCGGTCTCGAGGTGGACGACGTGGGGTTGGCGCTCGACGCCTGGCTCATCCGTTCGAGCGGCCAGCAGGCCGCCGACGACGGGCTCCTGGACGCCGCATACTCGGTCTGCTGGGAAGGCGCGGTGCCCGGGAACGGGCTCGTCCGCGGGGTGTACGTCCACGATTTCCGCAGCGAGACCGTCGCCTCGATGGTCGAATCCTCCGAGGAGGTCCCCTCGGAGGAGCCGAGCGCCGACGAGAGCGGCGGGGCCTGCCGATTCGATCAGCTCAGGCTCGGCAAATACGGCGAGAGAGTCCATTGATCCGGGATAAACTGGCCGCCCATCGGAACCTCCTGGCCGCCGAAAGAACTCTTTTGGCCTACATCCGCACCGCCCTGGGATTCGGGGCGGTGGGGTTCACGATGCTGAAGTTCTTCGGCGAAACGCCATTCTTCCAGGTCCTCGGCTGGGTTTTCCTCCCCCTGGGAGGGGTCCTCACCGCCGTCGGCATCATCCGGTACCTGCAGAGCCGCCGCATCATCGCCCGTCTCTACCACCAGGAATCGGAACGGAAGAAGCCGGACCTCTTCGAATGACTTCGCCGAAACACCGTTATCCACGCCCGACGCGATTGAAGGAGAACGTTAAATGGCCCGCAGAATAGGCGTCTTCGTCTGCCACTGTGGCAAAAACATCGGCGACACCGTGGACTGCCCCCGGGTGGTCGAGGAGATGAAGGGCATCCCCGGGGTGGTCTTCGCGGCGGACTACAAGTTCGTCTGCTCGGCCCCGGGCCAGGACATGATCGCCCAGGCGATCAAGGAGCACGACCTGGACGGCGTGGTGGTTTCCGCCTGCAGCCCGCACATGCACGAAAAGACCTTCCGCTCCACCGCCCAGTCCAGCGGCCTGAACCCCTTCATGGTCGAGGTGGCCAACATCCGGGAGCAGTGCTCCTGGGTCCACACGTCGAAGGAGACGGGCACCCCCAAGGCCGTCGAGCTGACGAAGATGATGGTGGAGAAGACTTTCTTCGACGAGCCGCTGGAGCGCATCCGGGTCCCGATGACCAAGCGGGCGCTGGTAATCGGCGGGGGCATCGCCGGCATCCAGGCCACCCTGGACATCGCCAACGGCGGCCACGAGGTCATCCTTCTGGAGAGGAGCCCCTCCATCGGCGGCCACATGTCCCAGTTAGATGAAACGTTCCCCACCCTGGACTGCTCCCAGTGCATCCTGACGCCGCGGATGGTCGAGGCGGCCAAGCACCCCAACGTGACCATCATCTCCTGGGCCGAGTTGGAGAAGCTGGAGGGCTTCATCGGCAACTTCAAGGCCACAATCCGCCGGCGGGCCCGCTACGTCAACACCGACCTCTGCACCGGCTGCGGCCTGTGCCAGGAAAAGTGCCCCGCCCGGATGCCCAACTACTTCGAGGCCGGTCTCGGGGTCTTCTCCGGCAGCTACAAGGAGGCCTCCGACGTCCGGCGGGGCGCCATGACCAAGGCCATCAACTCCCCCTTCCCCCAGGCCGTGCCCAACACCCCGGTCCTCCACCCCGATTACTGCACCTACTTCCAGACCGGCAAGTGCAAGGTCTGCGAAAAGGTCTGCCCCACCGGGGCCATAGACTTCGAACAGCAGGACGAGATTCTGGAGTACGACGTCGGCGCCGTCGTGGCGGCCACCGGCTACACCCTCTACGAGCTGGGGCGCCAGCCCGAGGGCGGCCTCTACACGGGCTACGGCGAGTACGGGTACGGCGAGGACCCCGACATCATAGACGGCCTCCAGTTCGAGCGCATCGTAACTTCCTCGGGACCCACCCTGGGCCAGCTCAAGCGGCCATCGGACAATAAAGTCCCGAAGACCATCGCCTTCCTGCAGTGCATCGGCTCCCGCTGCCCGGAGAAGGGCATCGAGTACTGCAGCAAAATCTGCTGCATGTACACCGCCAAGCACACCATGCTCTACAAGCACGCCGTTCACGACGGGCAGGCCGTGGTTTTCTACATGGACGTGCGCGCCGGTGGGAAGCGCTACGAGGAGTTCGTGCGCCGGGCCATCGAGGAGGACGGGGCGCTCTACCTGCGCGGCCGCGTCTCCCGCATCTACCGCGACGGGGACAAGCTGGTCCTCAAGGGGGCCGACACCATCGCCGGGGAAGAGATCGAGCTGGCCGTGGACATGGTCGTGGTCGCCTCTGCCATGATCCCCCAGCCCGACGCCAAGGAGCTCGCCCGCAAGCTCTCCATCAGCTACGACCAGCACGGGTTCTACGTCGAGGCCCACCCGAAGCTGCGGCCCGTGGAGACGAATACGGGCGGCATCTTCCTCGCCGGGGTCTGCCAGGGTCCGATGGACATCCCGGACTGCGTGGCCCAGGGCTCGGCCGCCGCCTCGAAAATCCAGATACTCTTCGCCTTCGACGAGCTGGAGCGCGACCCCGTCGTCGCCCACGTCAACGAGACGACCTGCATCGGCTGCTGGGACTGCGTCAACGCCTGCCCATACCAGGCCATCACCGAGAAGGAAATCAAAAACCGCGAGGGGGCGGTGCTGCGGATGGTGGCCGAGGTCAATCCCGGTTTGTGCCAGGGTTGCGGTCTGTGCTCGGCGGTCTGCCGTTCCAACTCGGCCCAGTTGGCCGGCTTCAACGACAGGCAGCTCTACGCGGAGATTCAGTCCCTGTAATTACCTCAACTTATATCAAAGGAGCTAAGATGGGTAACTTCACAGAGAAAGAAAAACAAGCTGTTTGGGAGAAAGGAACAGTCGTCAAGGGACACAACAAAGATAGAGTCCGTAAAGATAAATGTGGGGCTTGGATAAGAAGGGAACGATACGGAAGAAAAAAGGGAGAAGTCAGAACAAGTTTTAGCTGGGAAATAGACCACATTGATTGTAATGAAGAAAATAACGAACCCTCAAATCTAAGACCATTGCAGTGGGCTAATAACAATGACAAATCAGATAAGAAATTGAAAGGTTACGTCACATCATCGGGGAATAAAAACGTTGACAGCAAGCCAAAGGACGATGATTAGGGCTTGATGGCGTAACTCAACGGACGTAGGGGCGGGTGTCCACACCCGCCCGCGGGAAACCTCAGAAACTCCCCACCCCGCGAAGGGTACAAGGAGCGAAAACGTGGCCGAGAAGGAAGCCCTGACCACCAAGACCGCCGACGAGCTGGTCGCCGAACAGACATCCACCCCCCTGGAGAAGATGGAAGAACCCGAGCCCTCCGAGGGGAAGTGGGAGCCGCGCATCGTCGCCTTCGTCTGCAACTGGTGCACCTACCTGGGCATGGACCTGGCGGGCACCAGCCGCATGAAGTACCAGCCCAACGTCCGCGTCATCAAGCTGCCGTGCAGCGCCCGCATAGACCCGCTCTTCGTCATCAAGGCCTTCGAGAACGGGGCCGATGGCGTCCTGGTCTCGGGCTGCCACCCCGGCGACTGCCACTACAACACGGGGAATTACCACGCCCGGCGGCGCTGGACCGTCTTCCGCGAATTATTCAGCTTCCTCGGCCTGGACCTACAAAGGCTCCAGTTCTCCTGGGTCTCCGCGGCCGAGGGCGTCAAGTGGGTCAAGGTCATCAACGAAGTGACGGACAAGGTGCGGGAACTGGGGCCGAACACCGACTACCACAACCTCTCCAGGTAGGGACATGGAAAAGGAATTGCGCGAGCTGGCGAAAAAGCTGCTCGAATCCGGCGAGGCCGACGTCGTCATCGGCTACGGCAGGCACCACGACGAGCGGCGGCGGGCGCCGGTCTTCGTCACCGACCCGGCGGACGTGGAGAAGCTCATCTTCGACGAACGCTGCCTGAACAACCTCGCCGGGTATCTGAACAAGCGCTACAAGCTCCTGGGGGCGGAGTTCTCCAAGCCGGCGGTCGTCTTGAAGGGCTGCGACGCCAAGGCCGCCGTGGGGCTCATCCAGGAGGCCCAGCTCGACCCGGGGAAGGTCACCCTCATCGGCGTCTGCTGCGAGGGGGTCGTGCCCGATTACGATTCCGCCGACGGCGAGCGCCCCTTCAAATGTGAAATCTGCGACGTCCACCGGCCGAGGAACACGGCCCACGTGGTCGGCGACCTCCCCGAGGCCCCGGCGCTCACGGAGTATCGCCCCAGCGAACGGGCCGCGGAGCTGGCCGGAAAATCCCGGGAGGAACGCTACGCCTTCTGGCGCGAGGCTTTTTCCAAGTGCATCCGGTGCTACGCCTGCCGCGCGGCGTGCCCCCTGTGCTCCTGCGAGCGGTGCATCGCCGACTCGAACCAGCCGCAGTGGGTCCCCACCTCGGGGCACGAGCTCGGGAACTGGAGCTGGAACATCGTGCGGGCGTTTCATTTGGCCGGGCGCTGCATCGGCTGCGGCGAGTGCCAGCGGGCCTGCCCCGTGGGCATACCGCTGGACCTCTTGAACCAGCACCTGCGCCGGGTCGTCGCTGACCGCTTCGGTTACGTGGCCGGCCTGGACCCCGAGGCCCGGCCGCCCCTGACCACCTACAACGAAAAGGATGCCGAGGAGTTTATAAGGTAGCGGTCGCGGGGATGACCGCGCCCCACGCTGCCGCCTCAGACCAACGTCATCTTTACCAGAGGAAAGCCATGCGCGAGGGCAAGCTGAGGGAACTGAACGACCTCTTCCAGGCGCTCACGGGCGACAATTACAGGATCATTGGTCCGAAGAAGCGGGGCGACGACGTCGTCTTCGCCGAGATCTCCTCGATGGAGGACTACGAGGCGGACTACGTCTGCACCGCCAACTCCGCCAAGGACTTCATCTTCGCCCGGACGGAGCCTATTCTCGCCTATGATTACGACGCGACCGAGACGCGGGTCCGCGACCTCCTCCTCGACGTGTACCCGCCCACGGTGATTCTGGGCGCCCGTCCCTGCGACGCCCGCGGCATGCAGAGCCTGGACGCGGTTTTCGCGGGGGAGTACGAGGACGACTTTTATTTGAAGAGGCGCGCCGCCACGATCATCGTCGCCGTGAGCTGCACCGCCGCGGACGACGCCTGCTTCTGCACCTCCACCGGCGGACGGCCCGACGGCGTGGAGGGGGCGGACATACTTCTGACCCCCCTCCCCGACGACGGCTACTACGTCGAGACCGGCAGCGCCAAGGGTGAGGAGCTTCTGGCCAAACACGAGAAGATATTCGCGCCGGCGCCCGAGCGCGCCCTGCGCGATCATGCCATCGAGAAGGCCTACAAGGACCTGCGCCACGACCTCACGGAGGCCCCGGAGCGGATCAAGCCCTGGCTCGACGATTTTTCCAACTACGACTCGGAGAAGTGGCCGAAGATGGCGTTCCGCTGCCTCTCCTGCGGCGCCTGCACCTTCGTCTGCCCCACCTGCCACTGCTTCGACATCGTGGACGAGGGCAAGCTGGGCGCCGGCGAGCGCAAGAAGAACTGGGACGCCTGCCAGTTCGACCACTTCACCCTCCACGCCTCGGGGCACAACCCGCGCGCACGTCAGCCCCTCCGCTGGCGCAACCGCTTCACCTGCAAGTTCAAGATTTTCCTGGACAAGTGGAACCTGCCCGGCTGCGTCGGCTGCGGGCGCTGCATCCGCGTCTGCCCCGTCGGTCAGGACATCACCGAGGTCATGGCCGCCGTGGCCGAGCTGGGGGAATAGGCGCTCCGAACGTGCCGGTTTCGGCTCGAAACCACGGCTCCGCCCCTCCACGATCAAAGACCGGTCGGGACTAAGGGTCACGTGACGGACACCGCTCACCGCTTGGCGATCGAAACCCGCGGCCTGACCAAGTTCTACAAAAAGACGCGGGGCATCGAGGACGTGGACCTGGAGGTGGAGCCGGGGGAAATCTTCGGCTTCATCGGCCCCAACGGCGCCGGTAAGTCCACCACCATCCGCACCCTGTTGTCCCTTCTGTACCCGACCCGCGGCGAGGGGAGGGTCTTCGGCCTGGACATCCTCCGGGACTCCAAGGCGATAAAACGGCGCGTCGGGTATCTGCCCGCGGAGGTAAACTTCTACGACCGTCTGAAGGTGGGGGACCTTTTAGCTTACTCGGCCCGCTTTTACGGGGTGGTTGACGGGAGGCGGACGCGGGAGTTGGCCGAACGCTTCAAGGTGGACCTGGAGCGGGACTTTACCGACCTCTCCCTGGGCAACAAGAAGAAAGTCGCCATCCTGGCGGCGCTCATCCACTCGCCGGAGCTGCTGATTCTGGACGAGCCGACGGGCGGGCTGGACCCCCTCATCCAGGCCCGCCTCACCGAGACGCTGCGCGAGGAGAACGCCCGGGGGACGACTATCTTCTACTCCTCCCACGTTCTGTCCGAGGTGCAGAAAATCTGCGGCCGGGTGGCGATTCTCAAAGGGGGCCGGGTCGTCGGCGTCGAGGAAATTTCATCCCTGCGCCAGAAGCAGCTCAAGAAGGTCCGCCTGAGCTTCAGTAAAACCCCGGAGCCCGGCGCGTTCGACCTGGAGGGCGTGCACGAACTCGAGGTGAAGGACCGCGACTGCCGCTTTCTCTTCGACGGGCGCATCGGGGACCTCCTCGCGCTCCTGGCGGGGATGCCGGTCAACGACGTGACCCTCGAGGAGCCGGACCTCGAGGAGGTCTTCCTCCACTTCTACAAAGACTCTGAAGACGAATGAATACGAATATATTTCTCATGGAGCTGCGCCGGCACCTGCGGGGGATTCTGATATGGTGCGCGGTCCTGGTCGGCCTGAACGCCTTCATGATGCTTTTCTATCCCCTCGTCATCGAGAGCGGCGTCTTCGAGCACCTCAATACCCTCTTCTCGAACCCCTTCTTCAAGGGGATGCTGACCACCTTCGGCGTGGACATGAAAAGCATGACCAGCGCCCTGGGCTATTACGTAACCTACAACGCGATCTACACCATGCTCCTGGGCAGCCTCGTGGCTATTCTCCTGGGTTCGGGGCTCCTCGCCCGCGAGGAGAAAGAAAAGACGGCCGAGTTCCTGCTCACGAAGCCCGTCACGCGGGGCGAGGTGCTCAACTCGAAGATGGCGGCCCTGGGTGTGCTGATCACCGGTCTGAACCTGGCCGTGGTCCTGGCCGGATTCGTCCTGTTGGCGGTCTTCACCGACGCCCCGTACGACGTCGGCGCCTTCCTGACCGTCTCGTGGCAGACTTGGCTGCTGATGCTGGCCTTCGGCGCGGTGGGATTCCTCGTCGCCGCCCTGGCGAAGCGGGCCCGCGCGGTTACCGGGGCGTGTCTCGGAATCGTACTGGGGTTTTACATCGTTAGCGGGCTCTCCCGCGTTTCCGAGTCCACCAGGGCCTTCGGGTTTATAAGCCCCTTCCGCTTCGTCCAGACCGACATCATCGCCGGGGCGTCGAGCGGGGGCTGGTGGAGGGCGGCCTATTTCATCGGCCTCGCCGCGCTCTGCGTACTGGGCTCACACCTCGTTTATCGGCGTAAGGATATTTTGCTTTAACGCGTCAACCGCCCGAAAGGACGGAGCACATGCCCAACGTCTACGCGCCCCAGTTGGCGGAAATAAAGGAAATCGCCCAGGAAACCCCGGACACCCGGACCTACCGGCTCGAGTTCGCCGACGAGAAGCTCCGGGACGAGTTCACCTTCGAGCCGGGGCAGTTCGGCGAGTACTCGGCCTTCGGCGAGGGGGAGTCCACTTTCTGCATCGCCAGCTCCCCCACGCGCAAGGGCTTTATCGAGTGCACGTTCAAGGAGGTGGGGCGCGTCACCGGCGGCCTCTCGCGCCGGAACGCGGGCGATCCCGTCGGCGTCCGCGGCCCCTACGGCAACCACTTCCCCTACGAGCTCATGAAGGGGAAGAACCTGCACATCGTGGGCGGCGGCATCGGCATCGCCCCCCTGCGCAGCCTGATATGGTTCGTCCTGGACAACCGCAAGGACTACGGGGACGTCACCATCCTCTACGGCGCGCGCTCCGTCGGCGACCTCCTCTACAAGCGCGAGTTCGACGAGTGGGCCAAGCAAGACGCGAAGCTCATCCTCACCGTGGACCCCGGCGGCGAGACGCCGGACTGGAAGGGCAAGGTCGGCTTCGTGCCCCCGGTGATGGAGGAGGTGGGGCTGGACCCGAAGGACGCCTTCGTCGTTACCTGCGGGCCGCCGATAATGATCAAGTTCGCCTTCCAGAGTCTTTCCAAGATGGGCTTCGCGCCGGACAAGGTCATCACCACCCTGGAAAACCGGATGAAGTGCGGCATCGGCAAGTGCGGCCGCTGCAACGTCGGGAGTAAGTACGTCTGCCTGGACGGGCCGGTCTTCAGCCAGGCGGAGATTGACGAGCTCCCGCCGGACTTCTGACGCACCACACCATTTTCGCCGGGGCCAGGCCCCGGTTTTTGCACCGCCGCACGGGAAGGAGACAAGGGGTTTAAACCCCTTGCCTTTCAATCATGCGCGCGTAACCGGATGAGACGGCCCGGTTTACTTTTTACACCCCCGGTTGTATCATCACCCGACCGGACGAGAGCCTTAGAAACGGACCAGTTAAAGGAGTGCCCGATGCGCAAGACCCTCGTTGCGATTCTGCTGCTCGCCGTATGCCTCGCGCTCGTCGGCTCCTGCAAGACCACGCGCACGTACCAGTGCGAGGGGGCCGCCACCGACATCCGCCGCGCCAGCGAACCCCAGCGGGCCGTGGACAAGATGCTCGACTACATCGCCGGCGAGGGCAAGAACGAGCCCTGCGCCTATGTCATGCTCTTCTGGGGCTACGCCCAGCTCCACGACTTCGAAACCGCCATGAAGTACTACGACATGGCCATCGCGATGGACCCCGACTCCCGCAAGGAGATGGAGGACATCATCGTCGAGTTCGAGTACTTCCTCGTGGCGCGCCAGGAGGCGGCCAAGGCCATCAACAGCCGCGAATTCGAGAAGGCGCTGGCCTACGCCCGGTTCGCCGAGGAGCTGGAGCCCGACCACTACCAGGCCTTCTACATCGCCGCCGAGTGCCTGCGGCTGATGGAGCGCAACACCGAGGCCGCCGAGGAGTACTACCTCGCCATCCAGAAGCTCTACAACATGGAGACCGTCGGACGCTTCACCATGCCCGACGAAAAGACCCAGCGGACGGTGTACTACGTCGGCAGCGCCACCATCGCCGAGGCCGAGCTCTACGACAAGGCCCTCGAGGTCTGCGACATGGGGCTGGAGAAGTTCCCGGGCTTCGTCAAGGTGGAGCGCACCCGGGCCCGCGTCCTCTACGACATGGACGACCCCCGCGCCGAGGACGCCTACAAGACCCTCGTCGCCGACGCCGAGAAGGCCTACGACGCCGCGACCGAGGAAAATATCGAGGAGGCCAGAGACGACTACGCCGAGGCGCTCTCCGACGCAGGCGTCTACTACATCACCCGCAACGACATGAACTTCGACGACCTCGTCCTCGCCGTGAAGTACCTGGAGAAAGCCTTCTTCGATGTGGACCCCGACAACAGGGCCGTCGTCAAGGACCTCTACCTGACCTACAACACGCTCAAGTACACCGAGGACGACCCCAAGGTAAAGGCGGTGGCGGAGAAGTACTACGAACTCTTCGGCGATTAGCCCGCGTTTCGTGGGCGGCGCCCGACGTTGACAAAAAGCCGCCCCTGTGCTAGCATGCCGCAGCCCTTGGGCCCGTGGCGCAGTTGGGAGCGCGCCTCCTTGGCGTGGAGGAGGTCAGGGGTTCGAATCCCCTCGGGTCCACCAATTAAAATACCCGGCGTCATCGAGGCGTCGGGTTTTTATATTCTACCGGGTTGTGACGTAGGGGCGGGTGTCCACACCCGCCCGTTAAGTGCTAATCATGTAGCGTCCCGAGTAATAATACGGAGCCCCTCGGGTTCCCCAAAAAACAAGGCTCCAGTTGGGAACCTTGTTTTCGCCTATCCAGTGTTTTTCAGTCACCGTGCCTCGGTCTAGGATCAGGGGCTGGTCTAGGATCAGGGGCTGGTCTAGGATCAGGGGTTGGTCTAGGAGCAGGGGCCGGTTTTGGATCAGGGACTCCCTTTTTCACAATTGTTTTATCCTTGTCAATGTCTGGTTTCTTCGGCGGAGAGCTTTTGTTGTCATCTTCCCCGTTCACGAACACCTCCTTTTAGAGAAAGCTAGAAACAACGGTTAAGAGAATTGAAAAAAGTAATATTATTACGCTTATTTTTGTATTTCTTATACCTTTACCATAAAAACTCAATTTATAATTATAAAAATTCAATAAATTATTTATCAAAATAGCCATCCTATACAATTTATATATTTCAATTTCTTTATTCTCTTGATAATCATCTGTAATACTCTTATCACTTGGTATTTCCATATTAAAAGAAGCGTAGGGTCCTACTGTCTCTAAATATGAAAATCCAGACCAAAAGAGAAATATAATTGATAAGAAAGATGTTAAGAGGGAACCTATAAAACATAATGAATAAATAAAATTATTATCGAAACAAACAGTATCAAATTTTCCTATTTGTAAAAAAGTTATATAGAAAGGTGCTGCAATTATTGCTATAGAAATTGATAATAAAGCTGTTGTCCTTTGTGTAAGAGAGGTTATTTCACTTTGAAAATAAATCATTAAATTTTCATATCTTTTTAACGTGAATGGATTTCTTATCTGATAAGGCTTTGATTCTTTCTCTGTATTACTCATAAGATTTCCTCTCCAGTCACAAATATTATTATCTTCTCTTTTATCTTTTTGTCAAGTTCCTTTTAAAAAATATTTAGCTCCTCCCGCGTGGGCATGGACGGCCCGGCGCCCATATGCGCTACCGTAAAAGCCCCCAGTGGGTAATGGGACTTTTCAAGGTATCTCCCCGGCCCTTGACGGACCTTCTAGGACCTGCTAAGATTCATAAGTTCCACAGTTAGGGACGGGCAGCAGGCCGTGGTCTGGCGTGGTGTTGGCCGCGCGGCGGGGAGTCCGTATCTCCCTTCCCTGTTCGTTCCCTGGGCCGGGGCACCACCCCTGCCCATCCTCTATGCAGGCAATTTTAAGGAGTCGATTATGGTTAACCTACGCTGTACGAACACAGAAGACCTCGAAGTACATCACATTAACCGTGGTGGCGGAAACGGGCTTGCAAACGCTCAAGTTTTATGTAGTTTTTGCCACCAAAAAACACCTTCTTATGGGGAATCTACAGATAATCCACCACCTGAATTCTCCGACGATACAAAGACAAAGGCTCTAGAGAGGGCAGGTTATCAATGTGAGTGCATTAGAGATGGGTGCCCTCATCCGACTACTTAATATTCATCTTTTCAATCTCAACCCGACTCGCCCGGCCTTGCCGGGCCTTTTTGTAATACCTACACCGCAATTAAACTCAACTCGTCCAAAAACCATAAACATCAAAGAGCGTAGGACCCGGACCCACCGCCGGGGTAGAGGCCGAGCGCGTCGGGCCGAACCGTCTCGCCGGGGCGCGGGAAGCGCGGCGTGACCACCGCCACGTCCAGGATCGAGGAGCCGACGACGGCGATGCGGCTCAACGCTTCCTCGCCAGCATCAGCCCGTCGGCGATGGGCACCAGGGACATGGTAACGCGGGCATCGTCCCGGATTTTCCGGTTGAGTGCGCGGATGACGGCCGTCCCCGGGTCGGCGTCGGCGGCGTCGGCCACCCGCCCGTGCCGCAGGGCGTTGTCCAGGGCGACGAGTCCGCCGGGACGCAGGAGCTTCAGGGTTTTCTCGTAGTACGCGTCGTAGTTGTCCTTGT
>DATKYS010000039.1 GCA_035528375.1 bacterium | reverse complement strand
CTCTGGTGGAGCACCGACCCGGACTTCAACACATATAACGAAATCAAAGATTTACATGAATCGGAGTATACGATATCCGGCGGTATAGAGGACGGGGCGCGGGTCTACTGGCGGGTGAAATCGCTGGACGACGGGGGCGGGGAGTACTGGGCCGAGGAGCTGGACTGGTACTTCGACGTGGACCTGGGCGGCGGGGTGGACGTCGTTGACTTCGCCGCGGGCGCGACCGACGAGGGCTTTTTGGTCAACTGGCGCCTCTCGGGCGAGGAACCGGCCGGGGTGCGCGTCCTGCGGGGCGCCGACGGACCGGAGATGATTTCCGGCAATCTGCCCGGTGGTTCATCCAGATACCTCGACCGGGACGTGGAGCCCGGCGGGAGTTACGCCTACTGGCTGGAGGTCATTGACGCGGAAGGCGTGGTCAGCCGTTTCGGGCCGTCGGAGGCGGTCACTCTTCCCGTAGAAACGTTCGAGCTCGTCCTCTACGCCGCCTATCCGAGCCCGTCGCGGGACACCGTCAACTTCACCTACTCCCTGTCCGCCGACGGCCGCGTCGTCCTGTCGGTGTACGATTTATCGGGTCGGCGGATTGCGACGCTGATTGACTCGGAGCTAACCGCCGGTCGTCACGATATTTCCTGCGACGCCTCGGCGCTCCCACCGGGCGTTTATCTCGCCCGCCTGGCGACCGATTCCGGCTCCCTCACCCGGCGGGTGGTGATTGCGCGTTAAAAAACGCGGCGGCCCGCAGAGGGGCCGCCCTACGGGTAGATTCGCGGCGTTCGATGAATGTAGGGCGGGGATTCCTATCCCCGCCGTTTTTACGCTACCAACCTCGACCCTCACCCTGACCCTCTCCCTAGAAGGGAGAGGGGACACGAACCAACCCGCCGCGGAATCACGGCGCAACCGTCTCCCCGGCGGACGGCTCACCGCCCTCTCCCTCCTCCGGCACCGGAACGGCCTCCTCGACGGGAACCTCGGCTCCGACCGGGGCGGGGACGAGGAGCATCCCGACCCCGTCGGCGGTGGTGACCAAGAGGCCGCCGTCCGACGGGGTCAGCCCCTGCACCGGCTTCTCCGTCGCCCAGCGGTACACCTCCTCCCCCGAGGCCAGGTCCACCGCGATTAAATCCCCCTCGGCCTCGGCGATCCAGACCAGGTCGCCGGTAACCACGGGCGGCGCGAGGCAGATGGCCGCCGGTTCGAGAACCGGCCTCATCTCTCCGTCATCGTAGGCCACGGCGAGGGAGCGGTCGCGCCCCAGGAGCACCAGCCCCTCGGGGGTACAGGCCATCCCCGCGGGCGGCGCGGTCAGGGGCGTCGCGTAGAAGCGCGGCTCTTCCTCCCCCCGCGCGTACACGCCCAGCTCGCCATTGCGGTCCAGCCAGGCCAGGTCGTCTCCGGCGGTCACCACCGGCCCCGCCGCGGGCTCCCCGTCGAACCAGACCGTCTTTTCCCACGCGGGGCTCCAGGGACCCGTGCCCGCGAGCCCCTTCACCATGAGCACCGGCTCCGAGTCCCACAGAACCGGCGGTCCGGCCAGCGGGCGGCCCGGCAGCTCGTGGTCCTCGACCGGCTCGCCGTCGATGGCGCGGAAGCGGACGAGGTCGCGGCTCGAAAGGACCCAGACCCCCCCGTCGTCGGCGACTAGGGCCCGGGGCAGCTCGTCCGTGAGCTGTCGCCACCGGCGCGTCCCGTCGAGGAGATCGAGGCACCACACCTCCCCCAGGGGCAGGTCCAGCGCGAGGTAAACCGCGTCCCCGACGATTTCCGGCGCGGCGGCCGGGGTGGCCGGGAGCGTCCAGGACCAGAGCTGCTCGCCCGTCGCGGCGTCCAGCCCGAAGATTCCGTGCTGCAGGCCGGCGTACACCGCCACCCCATCCTGGACCGTCATCCCCCAGGGGCAGAGATCGCTCTCGAAGCGCCAGGCCTCGACCAGCGGCGTTTGGGTGGTCGTCTCGGCGCGGAACCTCCGCTCGAATCCGCCGCCGTAGCCCAGCCAGTGGCCCTGGTTCGAGGTGGGGGCCGCGCCGGTGAAGCTGTGCCCGCTGCACCCCGCGACGGCCAGGACGAGGAACGGCGTCAGGGTCTGAGTGAATATCTTTTTAATCTCAATTTCCTTTGTTAGTAGCCATATCCGTAAGCAGCTTGTATGAACGCCGGTATGTAACCTGCTGTAAACTCATAAGCGGCGTTTGGGCTTTTTGATCTGATAGTGTCCACAAGCTTATCAAGACGGCCTTCATCATTAAGCAACTCGACAGTGTACGTGGCAACATCCTCCATAGTCCAACCACGGTCTTCGATAAGTACGTTAAACCTAGACGAGTTACCACTTTCGACAGCTTCTACCCAAACATTCGCAAAGTTGGAATCGTTAAGCTGTTTATATCCAAACCACCACCAAGCAACTAGCCCAATCGCAATTAGGATGAAGAAAATAAGCAAGGCTTTATGTTCCTTTTTCATATATCTCCTTTTTTAATACTTGTCTATTCAGTACTTGTCTATGAACTGTACACCATTTTACCAACCAAGGGGCAGGGGTGGCAACGGGGGTTCCGCTTGCGGCAGTGCTCCTTGCCCAGGCGGACGAAGAGGGCGTGGAACTCGTTGTAGACGCCCGGGTCCCGGGGCAGGCGGGTCGTGAAGAGCGCCGCCAGCTCGTCGTAACCCGCGCGTTCGTCGCTCCAGCCGTGCCGATGCGCGACGCGCCGGGTGTAGGCGTCCACGACGAAGACCGGCCTCGAAAGGGCGTACAGAAGAATCGAGTCGGCCGTCTCGGGGCCGATTCCCCGGAGGGCCAGGAGCTCCCCCCGCAGGTCTTTAGTGGGAATCGCGTCGAAACGGGTGAAATCGCCGTCGCAGCGCCCGTCGAGCCAATCCAGGAGCAACTTGAGCCGTTCCGCCTTCTGGCGGAAGAACCCCGCCGGGCGGACGAGCCGCGCCAGTTTACCCTCCGAAAGCGCGCGGAGTTTGGCGAAATCCAGGTCCGTCGCCTCCCGAAGGGCCGCCAGCGCCCGTTCCACGTTCCCCCAGCTCGTGCTCTGGGTCAGCACCGCGCCCAGGCAGACCTCCAGCGGGGTCTCGCCGGGCCACCACCCCTGGGGACCGAAGCGGGCCAGGAGCGCGCGGTAGATTTCCCGAAAATCCGGGCCGCCGTCCATTTAAAAGTGCGTGCCGGTGGAGACGTGGACGATGCCGATTACCAGGAAGACCGCGCCGGCGAGCACCGCCGCCCAGCCCGCGAACTTCCTCAAATGCGCCGATCTGCTCAACGGACCTATGAACGTCAGCGGGATGAACCAGACCGAGGTCCCGAAGAAGAAGGCGGTGAAGAGCAGAAGCGATTGCACCAGGTCCCCCGATGCCACCCCGATGGTTATCATGGAAATGAAGGGCACGCAGATCGAGAGGCCCGAGGCGAGGCCGATGAGAAAGGCAGCCGGCGGCTTGCCCTCCCGCTCGGAGAGCTTCTTGCACAGCCCGGCCCTGGGGAAGCTCCGCCAGAGCCCGTAGGCCAGCATGAGGGCGCCGGCCAGGATCTCCGAGGCACCGGGGAGCCAGGGGACCTGACGCAGGTCGGGATGTAGGAGCTCCGCGATGAGACCCACGATGAGCCCCACCGTCAGGTAGCCCAAGAGCCGACCCAGGCTGAACTCTAGGAACAGCTTGAAGGAACCGGCGAGGCCCTTCCGGTCCTCGGCCAACAACAGAGGCACGTAGAGCGCCGAGATGGTGGCCAGGCAGGTCGGACCCATCGAGAGGCCCAAGAGAAGCGCCAGCCCTATGGTTTCCATGACGTGAATGTGCTCCGGGAGAGTAGGCGGGCGACGGGCGTCCGGGGGTTATTCTACCGCCGACGGACCGCCGGGGCAACCATGCTTGGCCGGAGGCCGGCGTTGTAGTAAAATCGAAGGGGAGGTTACCCCTGCGATGACGCTTTCGGTGGGTTTGATTCTGGCGGCGGGCGGCCTGGGCAAGCGCTTCGGCGGCCTGGAACCCAAGCAGTTCGCCGACCTGGGCGGTCAGACCGTCCTGCACCGGACCGCCGAGCGGTTCCTGGAACGGGCCGAGTTCAACCGCCTGGTGGTCACCGCGCCCCGGGGCTTCGAGGGTCGGACCGGCTTCGAGGTCGCCCGGCTCGGCGGGCAGTTCACCGTGGTCACCGGCGGCGAGGAGCGCTGGCAGTCGGTGCGCTACGCGCTGAAATCCCTGGGCAAGGTGGACCTGGTGATCGTGCACGACGCGGTGCGTCCCTTCGTCACGCGGAAGGTCCTCCAGGACATAACGGCGGCGGCGCTGGTGAACGGGGCGGCGGTGGCGGCCGTCCAGGCCACCGACACCGTCAAGCTCGCCACCCGCATGACCACGGTGAAGATGACCGTGGACCGTCGCCGGGTCTGGCTGGTTCAGACGCCCCAGTGCTTCCGCTACGGGCTCCTGCGACAGGTTTACGACCAGGACGACGAACGGCTCGCGGGGGCGACCGACGACGCCCAGCTCGTGGAGAACGCGGGACGGCCGGTGAAGCTAATCCCCGGCCACCGACAGCTTTTCAAAATCACCACACCCGAGGACCTGCGCTGGGCCGAGTTCCTCTTGAAGAACGACCTGGTGGTGGATTGATGGAACCCCCCGTCGCCCGGTACTGGGAGCCCGACACCGATGGCGCGGTCCGCTGCACGCTCTGCCCGCACCGCTGCCGCGTCGCGCCGGGGAAGAGGGGAATCTGCCGCCTGCGGGAGAACGTCTCCGGGGAGCTCATGGCCGCCGCCTACGGCCGCACCATCGCCCTCAATCTGGACCCCGTGGAGAAGAAGCCGCTCTACCACTTCTACCCGGGCTGGACCATCCTCTCCGTGGGGCCCAACGGCTGCAACCTTGCCTGCCGGTTCTGCCAGAATTACGCCTCGAGCCAATTGGAGGCGCCCACGAGCCACATCTCGCCGGAGGAGCTGGCGCGGATGGCCGACCGGCCTGGCTGTCGCGGCGTGGCCTTTACCTACACCGAGCCGCTGGTCTGGTTCGAGTACATTATGGACGCGGCCAGGGCCTGCAAGGCCCGCTGCCTCTCCACCGTCTGCGTCTCCAACGCCTACCTGGAGCCCGAGCCCTTCGACGAGCTCCTCGGGGTGATAGACGCCTTCAACTTCGACCTGAAGTCCATGGACCCGGCCTTCTACCGCGAGCTGTGCGGGGGCGAGCTGGAGCCGGTCCTGGCGATCATCGAGCGGGCGATGGACTCCCCGGCCCACGTGGAAATTACCAACCTCGTCGTCCCGGGCCGCAACGACTCCCCGGAGCTCCTGCGGGAGCTCGCCCGCTGGATCGCCCTGCGGAACCCGCGCACGCCGCTGCACTTCTCCCGCTACCACCCGGCGTGGAAGCTCAACGCACCGCCCACCCCGGAGAGCACACTGCAGCGCGCCTGGAGAATCGCCAAGGAGGCGGGGCTCGAGTACGTCTATCTGGGGAACGTGTCCGTCGAGGCCAAGTACGCCGACACCTGCTGCCCCAAGTGCGGGGCGGTCCTGGTCCGTCGCTCGGGCTACCGGGTGGAGGTGGCCGCCCTTTCGGCCGAGCGCTGCTCCGCCTGCGGCGCCGACGCCGACTTCGTGAACCTGTGACGAACCGGGGCTGACCCGCACAATCCGATGGATATGAAGAAAATCCGCATCGCCCTCGTCTTCGGCGGACGCTCGGGGGAGCACGAGGTCTCACTCACCTCCGCCCGCTCCTTCATCGAGGCCCTCGACCCCGACCGCTTCACCGTCATCCCCGTGGGGATCACCAGGGAGGGCCGCTGGCTCGCCGGACCGGGCATCCTGGAAAAGCTGGAGAGCCGGGTGGATTTCCTGCCCAGGCGCGGTAAGAACCCGAATACCGGGCTGACCCAGGCTACTCCTCTCCCCGAACCGATTGACGAAACCGCGGACCCGCCCGCCCCCTTCGCCGAGGCCGACGTCGTCTTCCCCCTCGTCCACGGCACATACGGGGAGGACGGCTGCCTCCAGGGGCTCTTCGAGCTGGCCGACCTGCCCTACGTGGGGGCGGGGGTGCTGGGCTCGGCCCTGGCCATGGACAAGCTCGCGGCGAAGGCAGTCCTGGTCGCCGCCGGTCTGCCCGTCGGCCCGCATCTCGGGCTCACCCGTGCGGAGCTGGAGGCGGACCCGACCGGGGTCGTGCGCAAAATCGAGACCGCTTTGAATTACCCCCTCTTCGTCAAGCCGGCCAACCTGGGCTCCTCGGTGGGCATCACCAAGGTCCACGGCCCGTCGGAGCTGGCGCAAGCCCTGGAGCTCGCCGCTTCCTACGACCGTCGCATCATCGTCGAGGGTGGGCTGGACGCCCGCGAGATAGAGTGCGCCGTCCTGGGCAACGACTCGCCCGAGGCCAGCGTCCCCGGCGAAATCCTCCCCGCCCGCGAGTTCTACGACTACGACGCCAAGTACGTGGAGGACTCGGAGCTTCTGATACCCGCCCCGCTCACCACCGACCAGACCGCCGAGGCCCGCCGCCTGGCCGTCACTTCCTTCAAGGCCCTCGACGTCTCCGGCATGGCCCGGGTGGACCTCTTCCTCGAACGCGCCACCGGGCGGTTCTACATCAACGAGGTCAACACCGTCCCCGGCTTCACCCCCATCAGCATGTACCCCAAGCTGTGGGTGGCGTCGGGGCTGAACTACAACGACCTGGTGTACCGGCTGGTGGAGCTGGCCCTGGAGCGCCACCGCGACCGCCGACGCACCCGACGGAGCTACGATTCCCCCAGGGCGAAGGGAAAGGGGAAGCCGTGAAACCGCACGAGTTGGCCCGGTCCAGCTTTTTCAAGGACCTCTCGCCGACCGAGCTGACCGATATCGCCGCCCTGATGACCAAGGACCACTTCCAGGCCGGAGAGACGATTTTCGAGCAGGGTACGCCTGGCGACTACTTCTTCTACATCGCCTCGGGCTCGGTGCGGGTCTGGCTCAAGCTCGAGGACGGCGGGGCCCGCGAGCTGGCCGAGCTCGGCCCGGGGCAGTTCTTCGGCGAGCTGGCCCTCCTGGACAAAGAGCCGAGGACCGCCGGTGTCGAGGCCGTCGGAAACTGCGAGGTCTGGAAGCTCGAGCGCGACGAGTTCCTCAACCTCCTGCGCGGGAACGCCCAGATGGCGGTCAAGCTGCTCCAAGTCGTCGGCGCCCGCCTCCGCCGCGCCGATGAGGTCATCCAGATGCTCTCGGCGAGATGACCCGCCCGGTCCCCTTGAAAAACGGCCGGAACGCCCCCCATCTTGACCTTTCACCCGTGACGTGCTATTTTTCCACCGCTCGCGAGGCGCTAGCTCAGTCGGTAGAGCAACGGCCTTTTAAGCCGTGGGTCCTGGGTTCGATCCCCAGGCGCCTCACCACCAGCCAGCGCGGGGCGCTGGACCCCTGTTCCGCGGGGAGAGGTTCCTGTAATTCGCAAGCAAGCGCCGCGAGCGGAGCCGTTTTTAATTCCCCAGGCGCCTCACCACCAGCGCAGCGCGCTGGACCGCTGTCCCGCGGAGAGAGGTTCGGGTAATTTCAGAGCAACCGCCGCGAGCGATGCCTCTACTATTTTCCCAGGCGCCTCACCACCAGCCAGCGCAGGGCGCTGGACCCCTGTTCCGCGGGGAGAGGTTCCTGTAATTCGCAAGCAACCGCCGCGAGCGGAGCCGTTTTTAATTCCCCAGGCGCCTCACCACCAGCGCAGCGCGCTGGACCCCTGTTCCGCGGAGAGCGTCACCGTAATTCGCAAGCAACCGCCGCGAGCGGAGCCGTTTTTCAATTCGCCGATTAAAGGCGCCGGACCCCGGTTCCGTCAATGCTTGCGATGATGTAGGGGCGGGTCTTTAGACCCGCCCGCCGGAATTGATAAAAGCCCCGCACGCGGCGGTGAGTTATAAATAACGATTGATGTCCCCCGCGATACTGCCCCCCTAAGGGGGGTTGGGGGGTGAGGGCGCTGGAATTAAGCAATGTCCTCGTACGCGGTGGTGATTATCACATTAGAATAAACTCCCCCCGCGATACTGCCCCCCCAAGATGGGGGGGATGGGGGGAAAGGGTGTTGAACTAAAACAAGGCCCCGCACGCGGCGGTGAATTATAAATAACGATTGATGCCCCCCGCGAGATTGCCCCCCTAAAGGGGGGTTGGGGGGTGAAGGCCCCATCGTCTAGTGGTAAGGACACCGCCCTTTCACGGCGGTAACACGAGTTCGATCCTCGTTGGGGTCACCAGAAAAGAAGGGAGAGCCGAGCGGCCCTCCCTTTTTTGCGTGCGGTCGTTACCAATCGTTCGCCTTGATGACCCCCCAGGAAACAGATTCGACGGGCCATGGATCCGGATATAACCAGAGCAAAGGTTCAGAAGAGGTCTCGCGACTCTTAAAGAAAATGTTAGGCCAGGACATATCCGGGTCTGCAATCATAATCATCCCGTAATTGTTGAACGGCTCCTCCTGAAACCATTCCGTAAGAACGGACCCATCCAATGTCAATTCTATCCAATATCCATAATAATAGACCCAATCCTGAAACAGCATCTTTTCAGTGTCATATGTCGGTTGATCGTTCCACGTGACCGACAGTTCATCCCAATCCTCACTGAGCAGATAGATTCCGATTATTCCAGGCGAATGATACGTGTCAACGTTCAACTCGAGCACACCCTCCATTACCTCATCGTCGCCGTGTGGATCGGGGAGATCGAAGTGGATGAAGGAGCGATACTCCGTATGTTCGTCGTACCGAACAGCGATTTCATCAAGAGAACCGAAATTTTCATCAGGTGATTGGTTGATAACATGTGCGTCGGCGTCGGCCTGCCACGCGGTTGGATTCGCCTGAACCGCAACCGCGAGCACGACGAGCAATGCAAGCGTCCGTTTCATGATTCCCTCCTGGTTCCCAGCTACAAATATACGCCTTTTATCGAGCCTGTCAAGGTGAATAAAAAACCGGGGGAGCGGCCCCCGGTCATTCAACGAAAAACGTCAGTCTGGTACTACCGGCCCGCGTCGCGCTCCTGGTTCCACAGGACCCAGTCGGTCTGCTCGAGGGGGTCCGTGGCTGCGAAGGCGCCCCTCTGGACGACCTTGCCGTCGGGGCCGACGATTATCTGCTGCATGCCGGTGATGAGCTTGAGCCGCCACTCCTCCTCGGAAACCTCGTGGGGACCGGCGACCTCGTGGGGTCCGACCACCTCGTAGCGCTCATCGCCCCCGCCGCCCACGCTCTCGGTTTCCCAGAACCCGGGGCCGAGGATGGCCATCATGGGGTCCCAGAGCTCCACGGCGCCCGAGTACACCCGGAGCATGGTGGTGCCGTCTTCGGAGACGTTGACGCGATAGGTGGTGCCGCGGCAGGCGGTGCCCATGATGTCCGAGGTGATGACGAAGGAGTCGTCTTCGCCCAGGCCCTGCACGGCGGCCCAGATGTCGCCCTCCTCCACCTGGAACAGGGTGTCGTTGTAGCCCTCGCGGCTCTCCTCGAAGAGCTTGACCACGTCAATGGTCGTGCGCGGGGCCAGGCGGACGATGCTGGATTCGTTCAGGGTGAGCTCGGCGCGGGACTCCACGTAGGTCCGGACCTGGTAGCCCTTGGAGACCCTGGAGTTCAGCAGGGCCTGCTCCCACTCCTCGAGCTCGGCCTGCTTCTTGACGACGTCGCCGTCCACGTAGGTGAAGACCGCGTCGGCCTCGGCGTCCTGGGCGTAGAGGACGCCCGCGGCGATGATGAAGGTGACGAATCCCACGAGACTCATCCAGCGGCGCATGGGAACCTCCCGGTCGGGTTCGAGGCGCGCGGGGCCTTGAAATCCGGGTTCGAGCATCTAATTGAAAGTTAGGTAAGTATAGCGCAAATCGGCCCCCGTTTCCAGGGGTGTCGGCGCCGGACGGGGTCGAGGTTGCCAAGGGGGGGCGCCTGTGATACCCTTTTTCGGCGCGAATCTCCGCCGGAGGCCCGTTTGCTCCACCGCCACGACCGCGTCACCGCCGCCTTACTGGTCGCCGGCGACCTCGTCCTCTCCTTCGCCGCCGTGGCGCTGGCGTACCAGCTCCGCTTCGGCTGGAAGGTCGGGGGCGCCGTCCTCGGCCTCCCGGCCGACATCCCCAGCTTCTTCGCCTACCTCCCCTTCGCGTTGACGGTGGTCGTATCCACGGTGGCGGTTTTCGCAGCCAGCGGCCTGTACACCCGCCGCCGCCTCCACGGCCGATACGGCGAGTTCTTCGCCATCGTCCGCAACGTCACCCTGGTCCTCTTCATCGCCTACGGGGTGAAGTTCATCATCCAGACCGAGTCGCTTTCGCGGTGGCTGATGACCTTCTTCTGGGCGATAGACATCGTGCTGGTCGGCATCTTCCGGAGCGTCGTCCGGCGGGTGGGGGAGCGCGTCCGCCGGCGCGGGGTGGACCTCCGCCGTGTGCTCGTCGTGGGCGCAGGACCCCTGGGGCAGAAGGTGGCCGAGAAGCTGAAGGGCCACTCCGAGTACGGCTACGAGCTGGCGGGCTTTCTGGGCGAGCCCGGGGAGCCCGTGTCGAACCGTCTGGGCGACTATGACGACCTGGCTAAAATTCTCATCGAGGTGCGCCCCGACGAGGTCTTCATCGCCGTCCCCGTCGCCGACCGGCACCGGCTGTTCGAGTTCTTCGACGTCTGCGAGCGCGAGGGGATTAACGCCTCGGTTGTGCCGGACCTGATGGAGGTTTTAATCGGGCGCTCCATCAACCGGGCCCAGATCGAGGACATGGACGGCATCCCCCTCATCGGCGTGCGGCAGGTGCCGCTTCTGTCACTGTGGAGCCGGATTCTGAAGCGGGCCTTCGATTTGGTCTTCTCCGTCCTCTTCGTGCTCGCGTTCTCGTGGCTCTACCTTCTGACGGCCCTGTTGGTCCTGGTGTCGAGCCGGGGGCCGGTGATTTTCCGGCAGCGCCGGGTGGGGCTGAACCTCTCCGAGTTCACCTTCCTGAAGTTCCGCACCATGTACGTGCAGAGCGAGCGGGAGTCGGACACGGTCTGGACGGAGAGGAACGACCCGCGGGTCACCCCCATCGGCCGCTTCCTGCGCCGGTTCTCGCTGGACGAGCTGCCCCAGTTCTTCAACGTCATCCGGGGCGATATGTCCATCGTCGGCCCGCGGGCCGAGCGGCCGCACTTCGTCGAGGAGTTCAAGGGGAAGGTGCCGCGCTTCCTGGTCCGGCACCAGGTCAAGTCGGGCATCACCGGCTGGGCGCAGATAAACGGCCGCTACGAGACCTCAATCGAGGATAAGGTCGAGTACGACATCTACTACCTCGAGAACTGGTCGCCGGCTTTCGATATGCGGATAATCCTGGAGACCCTCTGGCGCGTGATTACGGGTCGGGGGGCGTACTGAGCGAAGGGCGGGCCCTGATGCGCGGATTGGCGCTGGTGCTTTTCTTTCCCTTGGTCGCCGCGGCTACGCTGCCGGCGGCCACGGTGCCCCTGGACCACTGGGTCTACGGGGTGGCCGATCAGCTAATCGAACGCGGGCTCTGGCCGGGGGACCACGTCTCGGAGCGCCCGTGGGACCGGGCCTATTTCGCGGCCTGCGCGGGGAAGCTGACCGAGGACCTCGAGCGGGGGAACGTCTGGCTGCCCGTCTCGACCCGGGGCCTCCTGGAGCGGCTGGTGGAGGAGTTCGAGCCCGAAGTGGCGCTGTGGCGCCGGGTGCGCGGACCGGCCGACGCGCTCGACCGGGAGCGCCTGCGGGACGATGTCTCGTTAGAGGCTGGTGCCCGGGTGGTGGGCGACACCGGCTACCATTCCGTCGAGTTGACCGTCCCCGGGGGGGCGGTTCTCCCGGAAAGCTTCACCGCGCCGGATTCCGGCGCCCGGTACCGCGCCCGCGGGTATCTCCTCCTGGGAGCGGGGTACGGCGACGAGGTGGCGCTCTACGCCCGGGGCGAGGTGGACACCGACGGCCTCGACGACCCCGACTGGCGCGGCATGGAGTGGAAGGGCGGCCTCTCCGTCCAGTTCGATCTCGGCTACCTGCGATGGACCCCGACGGAGTGGTTCAGCCTGTCGGCGGGCCGCGAGCCGCTGCAGTGGGGTTACAGCCTGGGCGGCTCCACCCTTTTGTCGGGAAAAGGCCCGGCCCTGGACGGCTTCCGCTACGCCTTCGATTTCTGGAACCTCAGGTTCAGCTACTTCCACGCCGGCATGGACTCACTCGTCCAGGGCGGGGTGAGCTACAACCGCTACCTGGTGGGCCACCGCCTGAGCTGGCAGATAGTCCCCGAGGTGGAGGTGGGGCTGGGCGAGGCCACGGTTTATGGCGGAGAGGGCCGGTCTTTCAGCCTGGCGTACCTGAACCCCCTCACGCTGCACTACCTCGAGCAGTTCTCCGAATCGGTCGAAAACGACAACCCCTTCTGGCTCATGGACTTCGACGCCCGGCCAATCGTCGGCGTCCGGCTCTGGGGCCAGTTCATGGTGGACGACTTCCAGTACGAGAACGATAAGGAGCCGCCGGAGATTGCGTTCCTGGCCGGCGCGAGCTGGGCCGACCCCCTCGGCCTCGTCGGATTCTCTCTCGGCGTGGAGTACGTGCGCGTCTGGAACTGGGTGTACAACGTCGTCCCCCCCTACGACCGGCTCCTCTTCCTGGGCCGGCCCCTGGGATTCCCCCGGGGCAACGACACCGACCGGTGGTCGGTCCTGGCCGCCTACAGCTTCGGGCCCGACTTTTCGCTGGACATCTCCGCGACCCTGGACCGGCACGGCGAGGGGCGCATCGAGGACGACTGGGCCGCCAGGGGCTTCACCGAGGAGACCTTCCCCTCCGGTGTCGTTGAGTCGTCACAGGATTACCGGCTCGACTTCGCCTGGCACCCGTCGCGGAACCTCGCCACGACCTTCACCGTCGGGTATCGGGACGCGGACGACCTGGACAACGTGGAGGGCGCGGTCATGAACGATTTCTATGTCGGCGTCCGGGCGGATTACCTCTTCGAGCTGCGTTAGCCAGCGTAGCACGCTGGACCGCTGTTCCGCGGGGAAAGGTTCCGTAATTCAAGAGAATGCGCCGCGAGCGGGCCTCGGTGAACGATTAACACGCGTCACACAGCACCGGGCGGCAACGCCGGACGTAGGGGCCGACCGACGGCGCGCCGTTCAGGTCGGCCCGCGGGCGGGAGAAAAGACCCGCCCCTACGTCATCGCAGCTTGGGGGTGAGGGCTACCGTTTAAAAAAGCGGCGGGGATAGGAATCCCCGCCCTACGGCAATTGAAAGTTGCAGGGCAGCAACTCCGTAGGCCGCCCGTTGCTCCAATAAAAAAAAGGGCGCCCCGAGGGACGCCCTTCGTCGTTACGGGTGAACTATTCGGGGACGGGTACGTTGGTGTCCGTGAGCGTCCAGTGGTTGGTCGGCACCATTTGTTCGTACTGTTCAGTGTACTCCTGGATGGCGACATAGCCGAACTCCGGCACGAAGTAGTAATCCTTCTGGTAGGCGTAGTGGTGCCATTGATCCTCGTCCACGCCGTCCAGCTCGAAGATGATGTCGCCGGTAATCTCGATCACATAGGCGGTGAGCGTCTCGCCGTTGTAATCGAACTCGTCCGTGTCCACCACATCGGCCGTCAGATCGAAGCCCAGCTCATCGGCCACGGTGTCGCTGATGCCGAAGATCTCGGGATAGTTGAAGCCGGTGATGGACCAGGAATCCCAGTTATCGCCCACATCCAGGCCGTCCGATTTCCAGTTCAGCAGCATCCAGGGATCGTCGTCCCAGAAGTAGATCAATTCACGAGAGCCGTCCTCGTAAATCTCGACGCCCTCGTAGATCAGGCTGTCCTCTTCGTTGTCCTCATAGGTGACATCAATATAGGTGTCGTCCGCATCTGCCGCATCTTGAATCCGTACCCGCTGCTGGCCGTTGGCCAGGATGTAATCGGGATCATCAATGCAGGTCCAGGTCTCCGTCCGCGCATCGTCTCCGGTGACCTCGTAGGTCCAGTAGTTGTCCTTGTCGTTGGGGTAGAAGGCCTGGGTGTCCACCTGATCGCCGTCGCCGTCGCCAGTGGTGGTGGTGCAGCCTCCGAGAATCAGGGCCAGGCCCGCCATCAACACTAAAAGAAACTGACGCATCTTTCCTCCTTCTCGCTTGTGAATGGCAAGGGGTTTAAACCCCTTGTCTCCGCTTTGGTAATAACCACTTCCGCGCTCAAAACGACAATTGAATGAGTATAGCACGTTCCGGGTGCTTTTCCAACACGCGCCCCGAACCTTGACACCCGCCCACCTCTGTGATAGATTCCCTTTCTGCCGACGCGGGAATAGCTCAGTGGTAGAGCATCGCCTTGCCAAGGCGAGGGTCGCGAGTTCAAGTCTCGTTTCCCGCTCCACGGGCCCGAAGGGGCCCGCTTTTTTGTGTCCTGAAAAAGAGAGCTAAAGCAGTTCCGGCGCCTCTTAATCGTTTTGGCTCCCCGGCCCGAAGGGGCCCGCTTTTTTGGGTGGAGATATCCGGCTTCGTAAGCCATCTTTCGTCGGCTGTCCGATTTGTACAAAGCGAGCCTCTGGGGGCCCGCTTTTTACGCATCAAGAATGAGAGCACGAAAAGTAGGGGCCGACATGCGGTCGGCCCGCGGGCGGGCCTGAAGGCCCGCCCCTACGTCACCGCAAATCGTGGTGAGACTTGCAGCGGTCCCCTCCCCCCCTTGGGGGGAGGGTTAGGGAGGGTGGTGCAGCGGTTTCCCTCTCCCAGTGGGAGGCCTGCGAGGCACGGGATTAAGGGTGAGGGCTGCCTTATTCCCCCTCCCCCCTCTGGGGGGCGGCGCGCCGACGGGCCGGGGAGGGGGGTGAAAGCGGCGGGGATAGGATTTGCTTCGCATAGCTCGCTTCGCTCGGTTCCCCGCCCTACGTTCAATGGCCGATGGTTATTTATTTACCGCGCAATCACCAGCCGCCGGACCGCCGCGCCACCCTCGGTCGCGGCCTGGATGAGGTACACCCCCGGGGGCAGGCCGCCGGCCCAGAGGTTCAACTCGTTCCGTCCCGCGGCCATGTACCCGTCGTAAACCGTGTCCACCCGCCGGCCGGAGAGGTCGTAGAGCGCCACCTCGACGTCCCCCGGTTCGGCGAGCTCCACCTCGAACGAGGCGGAGTCCCGCGTCGGGCAGGGCCAGGGGGCGGAGAGGGTCATCCGCGGCGGGATCGAGGGCTCCGGCAAACCGCCGCCGAATATCTTTTCCCATTTCGTCCGCGCCGCGGTTAGGTTCTCCACTATCTCCTGATAATCCCACCCCGCCACCAAGACCACAGCGTAGTCCTGGGTCTCGCCGGGAGCCAGGTCGTAGAGCTGGAAGCCCAACAGGAACCGCCAGTCATAGAAGAACTCCGGCAGCTCCTGGAACCGCCCCACCTGGGACAGCATGGTGTAAAACAACTCATCCGGTCTCCAATCGAAGTCGTCCCTCTGTGACCAGCCGTGGTAGCTGCCCGTGGGGTCGTCCCCCATCGTCGCCGCGCCGAAGTAGGGGAGGCTGAAATCGCTAAGCCCGTCGTACATGTACGCGAACTGGTGGGCTGAATCATAGCGGGTGAATTCGATGTAATCGCCGCCGCGTATGTCGATGTCCATGTAAAGCCCGGCCGCGGTGTCCTCCAGATACCCACCCTCCGCGTTGTACACGGTCCAGAGGATGAAGATGAAGTCCTCGTCGGGCTCGCCGGCAAAGCCGAAGCTGTGCTGCCGCAGCCTCACGCCGAGGGGGACGGTGCAGTCCGCGTCCGTCATGTACGTCAGGATGTTCTCGTCGCCGTATTGCGGCGGCGGGTCTCCCCAGGGGACCTCGGTCGGCCAGTTCCAGTCGAAGTAGAACTGCGTCTCAAGTTCCCACGTTTCAGGGTAGTCAAAATAATTCGACGAGATGAAGTTGTCCACCACGCCGAAGCCGAAGTGGCCGACGTACAGAAGCTCCGGGCCGTCCGCCCCCGGCCACCGGGCGTCGTCAATCACGTTGTCCACGAAGTCTATGTAAAGCTCGTTGATCTCGTGGCCCTCCGCGTCCTGGGTCTCCGGGGCGGTCGGCGCTTCGGGCTGGATTGCCCCGAATTGCTGGAACGCGGCCGCGGACAGGGTTATCGCGATTAAAAGGACGGCCGACTTTCTCAACGTGCCCCACCCCCCTTGACCGCCACCAGCGGCGGTATTTGACTGACCGGGAACCCCACCGGCCTGTAGGCCGTCATGTATCTGCCAACGTCATCACCCTCGGCCATCGCGACGGTGAAGTCGTCGGACACGGCGGCGTACATTTCAGTATCGCCGTATTCAAAAGGCACCCGCTTGATCTGCCTGCCGGCGGCGTCGATTACCATGAACTCCCCCGAGTACCCCGAAAAGAGGTACACGAAGCCGTCCGGCGCCACCGCCGCGTCCGCCGGATAGACGAAATCCGGCGGCAGCTCCTCCGCCGAGATGCGCCAGACGAGCTCCCCGGAGACCGCGTCGAAGGCCAGCAGCGACTCCCCGCCCTGGTCCACCACGTAGAGCGTCCCACCGGGGCTCACGTCCAGGCCGAAGGGGTCGCCCATGCCAGGGCCCTCGTGGCCGCGCTCACCGATGGAGCGCAGGTAGTTCCCCTCGGTGTCCAGGACGTCAATCACGTAGTCGTCGCGGTTGATGGTGAAGAGCTCGCCGTCGTGGTAAGCCAGTTCCTTCCGGCTCGGTCCCTCGAAGGTGAACGCCTCGACCAGTTCCAGGTCCGTCGTCCAAACACGGATGATATTCAGCCCGTTGTACTCGAAGGTGTACACCAAGTCGCCCACCACCGCCGGATACCCCCAGTTGGCGATATCCGAGAGCCTCTCGACCTCGCCGTCGGTGCTCAGCCGGCACAGGCGGTTGTAATCATCGAAGGCTTTGTGGGTGCAGAAAAAAACACTGTCGCCCTCCGTCGGGAGGTAATTAAAGGCGTCCGAGAGGAACCACACCTCCTCGAAGTCGTAGTAGGGCGTGGCCCAGGCGGTGCCCGAGGGGTTGGACTCGGCGTCGCCGTTGAGCGCCGTGACGCGGTACTCGTAACTGGTGCCGTTGACCGCGGTCGGATCGGTGTACAGCGTTAGGTTGCCGCTGATCTCGACAATTTGGTCGAAGACCCCGCCCTCCGGCGAGCGGTACACGCGATAACTCTCAGGCTCGCCCGTGGACGGCTCCCGCCAGGCGAGGTCCACCCGGGAGTCGAGGCCGCTCACGGCGACGAGGTTCCCCGGCACGTTCGGGGTCGGCTGCGGCCCGGTGGTCGTGCAGGCCAGAGCCAGCGCGAGGGCGGCGGACAAGAGTAAAACCCGTCCGCGCATAACTTGATCTCCTTTCGATTTAACGAATACGTATCGAAATACAAGCACCCATTAGAATAATAGAACCTCGAAAAGTTAAAGTCAAAATACTACCCGAATATTTTAGGCCTGCCGAGTGGTTCACACCGCGACGGTCGGGCGGCGCGCTTCCACCGCATCGGAACCGCCCCCGTCTCGCTCCGGGCGCGCCCGCCGTGAAGCAAAAAAACGCCGATTAAATCGGCGTGGCTCTCGGGGGATGCCGTCGGGAATATCAGTAGACGGGTATCGGCGTCTGGGTGACCTTGAGCGTTCGCCGGCCGTAGCCCGGCGCGCTGATGACCAGCTCCTCGGGTGTTATCCCGACCACCTTACCGCCCGCGATGGGGTCGCCGACCTTCAGGGAGAAGCCGAATCCGGCGGCGTCCTCCACCAGCGCCGCGGGCACCCCGTCCACGGTCATCATTCCGCGGTAGTAGAGGTTGGCCAGGTTGGCCATCTCCGCCGTGGGCTGAGAACCGGGCTGGGGGCCGGGGATGAGGAAGGGGTCGCGCTTGCCCCGTGGGTCGTAGGTGTGGGGCTCGATGACCTCGACCACGCCCCCCGTGGTGACCTCGGTGATGACGGGCGCCGCCGCCCCATCGGCCAGGGGGCTCGAAAATACGGACAGCACCACGCTCCCGCGCAGCGTCCGCCCCTCGACGGGCGAGGCCACCCCCACCAGGGTCAGCTCGCCCAGGCTCACCTGGGGCAGGTTGCGGGCCAGGTTGGCCACGAACCTCCCGAATTCGTGGAAGCCGGTGAGGTAGGCCACCTCGTAGGTGCGGATGGTGAGGTTGTTCTCGGTGCGCGGCTCGGCCTTGACCTCGAAGGCGTCGAAGGGGGAGTCTATGCCGGCGCTCTGGGCGGCCTGGGTCACGCGGCGGATGAGCTCCGCCTCGTTGAGGCTGGGCGGCAGGCTGCGGCGCAGGTCGTCAATCTGCCCCTCGTTGGCCTCGATCTCGGCCGCCAGCTCCCCGGCCCGGGCGGAATCGGCCAGCGCGGTCTGGAGCTCGGTGCGGAGGCGGGCGTTGCCTTCCCGGGCCTCGTCCGCCTCCCGGTACGCCCCCAGCACACCGTAGTGGAAGATGAGGTAGGCCGCGAGGGCGGCGATGAGGTACACCAGCACCGCCTTCTGCACCACCGGGTCCTTGAATCTGCGCTTGCCCAACTAATCCCTCGCGCAACAGGAGTTATAACGTTTAAATTTCTCGGAACCAGTCATGTTGGCGAGTGCCTATAAATGCCTTGCGTGCGGTTGAATCACGCTTCCTTAAGATCATGCTCGGGACAACGGGGAGGCGGGAAGCATTTAGCCCCGCAGATTTCACAGAACTCCCTGAAGGGCCTTCTATCAATGTAGCAATCGCCGCATTTATTTGGGCAGTTGCCGTTTAATAGCTTTCAACCACAAGCCCTGCAATAATTTCCTCTGTATGACATTTCATTGACTCCTTATATCCGAACTCAGTCCAGCTTGGCGCTGAACTCGAACTGGAGCACTTTCATCCCGCCCAGGTCCACGCTCTTGGCGCCCAACGGCTTCACCCCCGAGAGGTGGGGGCTGTTGAGGAGCTCATCGAGGACGGTAGCCACGGAGTGGTCGCTGTAGGTGTTGCCGCGGATGTCCACCGAGCCGCCGCGCTCGCGCACCTCGGTCAGCCAGACCTCCCGCTTGGGGACGGCGGCGTTCACGGCGTTCAAGAGGCCGATGTAGCGCTCCACCGCCCCGCCGGGCTCGGCCAGGCGCTTTAGGGCCATAACGTTGGCCGAGGTCTCGGCCCGGCGTTGCTCGAGGGCCGCCAGGTCGGGCGCGACCCCCTTGGCGTCCGCTATCTCCGTCTCCAGGCGGCCGCGCGCATCCCGCTCGTCCGCGAGCACGCCGCCGGCGAGGAAGCTCCAGACGACCATCCCCACGATGAGCACCCCGGCGACGATGAGGGAGATGAAGAAGGCGTTGAGGCCGGTCCGGCGGACGGGGTAGTACTCCTCGCGCCGCGTCTCCAGCTCGTCGAACCCCAAGCCCATGGAGGGGGCGAGAGGCTCGGGAGCGGCGGTCGGAGCCGTCTCTGACCCGGCGGCGGGCGCCGGAATCACGCGACGGTTGACCAACAGATTGATGCGGATCATCGCGTCACCGGTCGAGCTCGGGGTCGTCGCCCCGGATGGCCAGCCCGATTCCCACGGCGAGGTGCGGGGCCAGGGTAGCCAGGTCCTCGCGGTCCATCCCCGATTCGCCAAGGTCTATCCGGGCCAGGGGGTCGAGGAGGCGCACGGGGATGGCCAGCGCGTCCTCGAAGGACCCCTTTATCCGCGGCAGGACGCTGGAGCCGCCGGAGAGGACCACGGCGTCCGGCACCAGCTCGGGATGCGTGCCGACGAAGTGGGTCAGCGTCCGGCTGATTTCGTCCACCAGCTCCAGGGTGGTCTCGCCCACGACGGCGTCCACGGCGGCCGCGTCGGCGTCGGGCAGCTCACCCCGCTTGGCCCTCTCGGCGTCGGCCACGGATAGGGAAAGCTCCCGCGCCAGCGCCTCGGTGTAGTTGTAGCCGCCGAAGGAGATGTCCCGGGTGAAGCGCGGCGACCCCGCCGACAGGACGTTCACGTTGGTCATGGACGCCCCCACGTTCACCAGCGCCACCGTCCCCCGGGAGGCCTCCGGCTCGGCCAGCTCGAAGCAGTTCCCCAGCGCGAAGGAGTCCACGTCAATCGCCAGCGCCTCCAGTCCCGCCAGGCGCAGGATCATCAGATGCCCCTCCAGCCGCTCCCGTTTGGCCGCCACCAGAAGCACCTCGGTGAAGTCCCCGCCGGTGGAAATCACGTGGTAGTCCAGGTTCAAGTCGTCCAGGGACGGCAGGTACTGCTCCGCCACCCAGGAGACCGACTGGGCCAGTTCGTCGGGGTCGGCGGTGGGGATGCGGATGGGCTTTACGATGACCGCCCGGCCGGAGATGCCGGAGATGACGCGCCGCTCGTCGAGACCGAGCTGGGTGAAGAGCGCCTCGATGGAATCCGCCACGGCCCCCGAGTCCATCACCTCGCCGTCCACGATGGAGCCTTCGGGCAGCGGCGACAGCGCCACGTGCCGGAGGGCCCAGTGGTCGGGGCGCCGCGAAAGCGCCACCAGCTTGACGTAGCTCGAACCGATGTCCAGACCCAGTGACAGGTTGGCGTAGGGCTCCGGCAAGGGGCGGCTCCCGCGGGGAAGGGCGGGTCTGTCAAGACGTTAAAAGCATACCACACCGCCCGCAGTGCGGCAAGGGTTGGGCGAAACGGGACTTTGGCCTGGAAGAAATAAATACCTTCGCTTCCCCCTCGTGGGGGGAGGATGTAGGGCGGTACCGTGGGATGTACCCCCTGCGGGCCGCCGTATCCACCCCGCCCCTCACCCCGGCCCGCAGGCCGGCTTCTTCCTGGAGGAAAGAGGGGAGCCGCCTTTCGTCAATGACGGTCCGGTGATGGGCGCCACGGTTGACTCGCCGGGGTGTTTTTCGTAATCTTCCCCTCTGACGGCGCTGATTCACCGGCGGGTCGCGGGCCTTGCCAATGTAACGGGTCTTTGATAAGATTTCCCTGCCCTCTGAAGAAAAGCGGGCCTATAGCTCAGTCCGGTTAGAGCGCACGCCTGATAAGCGTGAGGTCACTGGTTCGATCCCAGTTAGGCCCACCATTACCGCACCCTCGAGGGACGGAGCGCTGCCGTCCCCTGGAGTGATCCGCTTTTTTCGAGCCCAGGACCGGACCCAACCGACCGGGAGGACGCGGTGGACGACGAATACAAGAAAAACCCGCCCTACACTGCCCTCATCGTCATCTCCATCATCCTGACGCTGGGGTTCATCGTCCTGGCCGTCTTCGGCGGCGGGCCCATCGTCTTCTTCGTCGGGCTTCTCTTCGCCATCCTCGCCTTCATCTTCTGGGGCAAGATGCCCCGCCGCGAGGAGCCCGCGAAATCCACCGCCGGTCTGCGGACCGCGGGCGCCATCGCGGCCCTCATCGTCGGCCTGGCCGCCATCGCCGACGGCTTCCTCGCCTTCGTCGGCCTGGGCCTGGCGCTGGACATCGGCGTCTTCGCCTTCACGCTTTTGGTGGCCTGGTTCCTCATCCCGGGCCTGCGGGGTAGGGTTCCGCGCCTCCTGTCCCTGGTCGTCGGCATCCTTCTGGCCCTGGGCACCCTCATGGGCCTGCTCGGGTATCTCATGCCGGAGAGCTTCATCTACGTGGCGCTCTTCTTCGCCGGGTGCGCCGTCATCGCCGTAGCGGCCAACCTGGTTTACAGCCTGATGGGCAAGAGCGAGACGGCGGCGACCATCGGCGGTTGGCTCATGGCCGTCGTCATGACCGGCATCTTCGTCGCCATCTTCATCGGCGGCGGGATCGTCCAACTGGCGGTCAACCTCGAGGTGGAACAGAAGCTCGAGCCGAAGATCGTCTCCGTCGAGGGCGGGGCGGCCGCGGAAACGACGACCGTGGACCTGAAGAGCTTCGGCAGCGACGAGGTGGTGCTGCGGCCCGGAGACACCGACGCCGCGGTGGACGACGCCGCGGGGATCGAGGTAGGGTACGACGTGCTCATCGGCTCCGTCACCGATTCACAGGGCAACGTGTACCCCAGCCCCCACGCCGAGCGGGTGACGGTGACCGCCGTGGACCCCGCGACCAAGACCTTCTCCTGGGACCCCAAACAGCCGCTGGTGAACTACCACCTGACCGGGGAGTACGTCATCAAGTCGCGCACGAACATCTTCGGCATCATCGGCATCATCATCACCCTGTTGGTCCTCTTCTCCGGCAAGGTGCGCCTCCCGGAGATAATCCGCAACGCCTTCGGCTGGTTCCTGGGCTTCGCGTTCCTCGCGGCCTTCGTCTACCTGGCGGTCATCCTGATCCTCGAGGGGAGCCAGTACTCCATCATCCTGGGCATCGGCGCCCTGTTCGCGCCGGGCATCGCGATTTTCGCCTGGCTGCGCGACCGGACGGCCGCCAGGAAGCTCAACCTCTGACGCCGACCGGCGGGCCGCCGTGCGCCTGAATGTAGGGCGGGGGCTCCCTACCCCGCGGTCTGCGATGACGTACGGCGGCCCCGTAGGACAAGTCCTCTGCGGGCCGCCGTTTCACCCTCACCCCGTTAATTGCGATGCCGTAGGGCGGGGAACCGAGCGAAGCGAGCTATGCGAAGCAAATCCTTTCCCCGCCGCTTCTATCAAAGGCAGCCCTCTCCCTGGCCCGTCGGCGCGCCACCCCCACCGGGAAAGGGAAACCGCTTTATCCCTTACCCCGGCCCATACCACGCTGCGATGACGTAGGGGCGGGTCTCTCGGCCCGCCCGCAGGTGACGCCGGTTCCGTGGTGAGCCGCGTTGACACCCTCCCGCCGATGACCTATACTCTCGCCCGCCGAGGGGATGTAGCTCAGTTGGGAGAGCGGCTGCCTTGCACGCAGCAGGCCGGCGGTTCGAATCCGCTCATCTCCACCAAGGCTTCGCCTTTTGTTCCGCGACGGGGATTTGTTAAACGGACTACGGTTCGTGCCGCGAGCGGGCCGTTTTCTCATTCCCCTCATCTCCACCAGCGGTAGTACCGCCTCCTGTTCCGCGACGGGGATTTGTTAAACGGACTACAGTTCGTGCCGCGAGCGAGCGGTTTTTAATTCCCGCAAACACGCCGAGGACCGCCACGTGTCTCCCTCTCCCCGTGGGAGAGGGACAAAGGGTGAGGGCTGCCATATAAAACTCCTGTTCCGCGACGGGGATTTGTTAAACGGACTACGGTTCGTGCCGCGAGCGGGCGGTTTCTTTAAATATACTCATCTCCACTCTGCGGTAATACCCCACCCTGGTTTCCTAGCGATTTGCGATGAGGTAGGGGCGGACCTTTAGGTCCGCCCGCGGGCCGACCGCATGTCGGCCCCTGCAACGGACGGCTGTTTGACGTAGGGGCGGGTGTCCACACCCGCCCGTTGAATTAACCCCCCTCGTTTCCGCGGTCCGAACGCCCGTTTTTCCGCCCCGGTGCCCCGGAGAAAAAACGCCCTCCCACCCTTGACAACCTTTTTTTATTCGACTAATATACCTCTCGCCGCCGGGGGACCGGAAAAGTAAGAAAGCGGTCATCCCGAGCAAGCGGCGGAAGGATCCGGTGGTTCATGCGAGTACGGGCTAAACCGAGGTCGGAAAACCGGGAGGTTGAAGACTGAGGATTGGCCTGTACCGTGAGCCGTGATCCGACCGCCCGAGAAATCGGGCGTTCTCCATGAAAAGGGGCGGCTGAGGGGGACCGGTTACCCCCCTGGGCGAACCCTGATCGTGGAATGAAGGGCCGCGAGCCCCGCTCTTTGACAGATTTGAGACGCAGGTAACCGAACACGAAGGATGCCCGCCGGGAAGGCCGGGGAGCCGCTTTATGCGGACCTCCGCGGTCCGAACGGCAACAAGCTTGATGGTCAAGCGATTAAGGGCACACGGTGGATGCCTTGGCGCTGGGAGGCGATGAAGGACGCAGTCGACAGCGAAATGCCCCGGGTAGCCGTTAAACAGGCTTTGATCCGGGGGTGTCCGAATGGGGCAACCCGACGCGGGTTATGCCGCGTCATCCCCTTGCTGAACACATAGGCTTGGGGAGGCCAACCGGGGGAACTGAAACATCTTAGTACCCCGAGGAAGAGAAACCAACCGGGATTCCCCTAGTAGTGGCGAGCGAAAGGGGAACAGCCTAAACCGTTGCTGTGTATAAGGTTCCGGCCGTTGCAGCGGCGGTGTTGCGGGACGTCCTTGCCGAACCGGAAATAGGCTAGGAGTTACAAAACCGACGGTTAGCCGAACCTTTTGGAAAGCTGGGCCATAGCGGGTGATAGCCCCGTAGGCGAAAACCGAACGGTCTCCGATGGACGCACCCAAGTAGCGCCGGACACGTGAAACCCGGTGTGAATCTGGGAGGACCACCTTCCAAGGCTAAATACTACCCAGCGACCGATAGTGAACCAGTACCGTGAGGGAAAGGTGAAAAGAACCCCGGGAGGGGAGTGAAATAGTACCTGAAACCGTGTGCCTACAAGGTGTGGGAGCGGCCTTGTGCCGTGACCGCGTGCCTTTTGTAGAATGAGCCGGTGAGTTTCCGTCGGGAGCAAGGTTAAGGCCGACAGGCCGTAGCCGTAGCGAAAGCGAGTCTTAAAAGGGCGACATTAGTTTCCGGCGGTAGACGCGAAACCTGGTGACCTAGCCATGGGCAGGTTGAAACGACTGTAAAAGGTTGTGGAGGACCGAACCCACAAGAGTTGAAGATCTTGGGGATGACCTGTGGCTAGCGGTGAAAAGCCAATCGAACCAGGAGATAGCTCGTTCTCCCCGAAATAGCTTTAGGGCTAGCCTCGCGTGATAAGTTGCGGTTGTAGAGCACTGATTGAGCTAGGGGGCTTACCAGCTTACCAAACCCATTCAAACTCCGAATGCCGCCACTCGTATCGCGGGAGTCAGACTGCGGGGGCTAAGCTCCGTAGTCAAGAGGGAAACAGCCCAGACCGACAGCTAAGGTCCCCAAATCCGTGCTAAGTGGGAAACGATGTGGGATTACCCAGACAGCCAGGAGGTTGGCTTAGAAGCAGCCATTCCTTCAAAGAGTGCGTAACAGCTCACTGGTCAAGTGATCCTGCGCGGAAAATGTAACGGGGCTCAAGCACGGTACCGAAGCTTCGGATCCGTAAGGATGGTAGGGGAGCATTCCGTCTTAGGTCGAAGGCGGGCCGCGAGGTCCGCTGGACGAAACGGAAGTGAGTATGCCGGCATGAGTAGCGATAAAAAGGGTGAGAAACCCTTTCGCCGTAAGCCTAAGGGTTCCTGGGGAAGGTTAATCCGCCCAGGGTTAGTCGGCCCCTAAGGCGAGGCCGAAAGGCGTAGCCGATGGGTAGCAGGTCAAATATTCCTGCACCAGCAACGTGCGCTCGAGCGATGAGGTGACGCAGGAGGGTAGGCCGGCCACCGGACGGAAGTGGTGGTTTAAACCTGTAGGGGGAGGGCTTTGGAAAATCCGGGTTCTCTATACCCCGAGAGGTGATGACGATGGGGGAAACCCCTTTAAGCGGCTGATCCCACGCTGCCAGGAAAAACCTCTAGCGAGCACGTTACTGACCGTACCGTAAACCGACACAGGTAGGCGAGGAGAGCATCCTAAGGCGCTCGAGAGAACTCTGGTCAAGGAACTCGGCCAATTGACCCCGTAACTTCGGGAGAAGGGGTGCTTCTGACTGTGACGGGACTAGCTCCCCGAGCGGCTGGAAGTCTCAGAAAATCGGCCCAGGCGACTGTTTACTAAAAACACAGGTCTCTGCTAAGGCGCAAGCCTACGTATAGGGACTGACGCCTGCCCGGTGCCGGAAGGTTAAGAGGAGGGGTTAGCCGGAGATTTCTTCGGCGAAGCTCTGAATTGAAGCCCCGGTAAACGGCGGCCGTAACTATAACGGTCCTAAGGTAGCGAAATTCCTTGTCGGGTAAGTTCCGACCCGCACGAATGGCGCAACGACTTGGGCGCTGTCTCGACCAGAGACTCGGCGAAATTGTATTACCGGTGAAGATGCCGGTTACCCGCGACTGGACAGAAAGACCCCGTGGAGCTTTACTGCAGCTTGATGTTGGGTTCTGGTGCTTCTTGTGTAGGATAGGTGGGAGGCGATGAAGCGCGGGCGCCAGCCCGCGTGGAGCCATCCTTGAAATACCACCCTGGATGTATCGGCATTCTAACCTTGACCCGTAAGCCGGGTTGGGAACAGCGTCTGGTGGGCAGTTTGTCTGGGGCGGATACCTCCCAAAATGTAACGGAGGTGCCCTAAGGTCGCCTCAGCGCGTATGGAAATCGCGTGACGAGTGTAAAGGCAAAAGGCGGCTTAACTGCGAGAGAGACATCTCAAGCAGATGCGAAAGCAGGGCTTAGTGATCTTGTGGTCCCGAGTGGAAGGGCCATGACTTATCGGACAAAAGTTACCCCGGGGATAACAGGCTTATAGCGCCCGAGCGTCCACAGCGACGGCGCTGTTTGGCACCTCGATGTCGGCTCGCCGTATCCTGGGGCTGTAGGAGGTCCCAAGGGTTGGGCTGTTCGCCCATTAAAACGGCACGCGAGCTGGGTTTAGAACGTCGTGAGACAGTTCGGTCCCTATCCGTCGTGGGTGTTGGAAGCTTGAGGAGAGCTGCCCCTAGTACGAGAGGATTGGGGTGGACGAACCTCTAGTGTACCGGTTGTCGCGCCAGCGGCATCGCCGGGTAGCTATGTTCGGATCGGATAAGCGCTGAAAGCATCTAAGCGCCAAGCCAACTCCAAAACTAGGCTTCCCGGGGACTCGATCCCCCTAAAGGCGCCTCGCAGACTACGAGGTTGATAGGACGCTGGTGTAAGTACCGTGAGGTATTCAGCCTAGCGTTACTAATCCGCCGTGAGGCTTGACCATCTTTTAACCGGCCGGGGGTCTTCGACGGAAGATCCCCGGTACGGAGCAATCCTTTAAACCTTCGTCAGCGAGGTTGCCCGCGTCTCAAATCTCTCAAAGGGTGGGCCAGATAAGGGGGCCGGTTTATCGGTATCCCCGTATCCCCTGGCGCCGCCCGGCGAAATTACGCGACTTGGTCCTTTGGTGGCAATGGCGGAGGGGAAACACCCGTTCCCATCCCGAACACGGAAGTAAAGCCCTCTCGCGCCGATGGTACTGCCGGGGCGACCCGGTGGGAGAGTAGGTCACTGCCAAGGGGCCATAATACGGAGGGCCTGGCTTAATTGCCGGCCCTCTTTTTTCATGCTCCCTCTCCCT
>DATKYS010000038.1 GCA_035528375.1 bacterium | reverse complement strand
TATGGAATTGACGGCTTTATTTATGGCCGAGGTACGATTAATTTTGGGGGTGAAAGCGAATTGCTCCTTGAGATGATTGATACAGAAAAGGGAATATTACCCTGGGCCTATAATGCTGTTGGTACATTGGAAGGCGCTGTTCTTGAAGAGGTTGAAGAAATACAATATGCGGAAGCAATTAAAGAAAGTGAAAGAAAAGCTGCTGCGCAAAGACGTGAGGTGACTAGATACCCGTTTGGTATAGGAACATTTATAGGTGCGCAGTTTCCATCATATTATATTACATTCACGGGTGATAATTCAGATGAGGGTGATTTTAAATACAATGAGTTATTACTACCCGTAAATCTTCGATTTATATATAGAGGTTTATATTGGATTAATTTAAATATCGGTGGTACCTATTTCCCTACCGGAGGAAATGGCGATGTTCAAAATTGGTTTATCTATACTTCTCTTTCAACAGGTTTCTTAAGATTAAATCCTATTAATTTATATTTAGAAGCTGGAGCGGGTTATTTTTGGGCGTATTTAAAATTCTGGGCTGATGTTAATGACATAGGTTTATCAGATTATTTTGTACATTTGAGATCCTCAGGTTTTGTTTATACAGCAGAAGCTAGCCTTGCCGTATCCTTGGATACACAAACTGAGTTGGGCATTTTCTGTAATATGGTGATTCCTGGTGGTTTAACAGCTGATTGTTTAGCATCTGGTTCCCATGGTGATCGCTACTATGAGCTAGAATATGATACCCCCATGCTTACGTATGGCATCAATGTAGGTTGCTATTTCTAGCGTAATCCAACATTTAAAAATTCAGGAAGCACTTACCATTGATTAAACCGAACGGAACCACTCGACTAATCGTAAAATTGTCCTCTTCCTGTACTCGAAGTACTCAAAATACCTCCAAAACTCCGTAGGGCGGTCCCTCTGCGGGCCGCCGTTCTGACCCTCACCCTAGCCCGTAGGCGAGCCTCTCCCTAAAAGGGAGAGGGGATATTGGGCAACCCTCACTCCTGCTCGTGCTTGGCAGATTGCGATGACGTAGGGGCCGACCTTCAGGTCGGCCCGCGGGCGGGTGTGGACACCCGCCCCTACGGCGACGCCGCATTAAACGGCGCGTAGGGGCGACCGTCCACGGTCGCCCCTACGGGGATTGGTTGGGTATAGACATTGGCGGGTGAACCCCCCCTTTTTTAATTCCCGTTTTACGCTTGAATGTAGGGCGGCCCCTCTGCGGGCCGCCGCTTTATCCCCCATACCAGCCCTCCCCCCAGCAGAGGGGGGAGGGGGTAACACCGCGTCAATCGCCGGCGAGGTAGGAATCTATGATTTCCTTGAACTCCTCTTTAGGTCGGCTGCCGACGATGACCTTTTGCACCAGCCCCTCGGGGTCCACTATCCACGTGGTGGGGATGCTGTCCGCGGAGTAGTAGCCCTGGGCCTCCTCGTCGGTCTGGGTGTAGAGGACGAGGGGGTAATTTATCCCATGTTCTTTGGCGAACCAGTCCAGATCGTCCACCTTGAGATAATCATCCACGCTGACCCCCACCACGCCGAACGCGCCCCCGTACTCCTCGATGAGGGCCACGAAGTTGGGGATTTCATCTTCGCAGGGCGGGCACCAGGTGGCGAAGACGTTGATGAAAAGCACCTTGTCGCCGAGGTCCTCCGCAAGCATGTAGGGTTCGCCGCCCAGGGAAGGCGCGGTGAAGAGAGCGGGGCCCTTCCCGTAGAAGTCCTCGAAGCGGGAGTCCATAAAGGCGTAGTAGCCCGCTTGCATCCGCGCAACGATTTCGTCCTGCCGTTCGGCGGGGAGCGAGTCGTAGTACGCGCTCATCTCAGCCTCGGTGGTGCCGTAGGAGGCGAATATCTCCCCCTCGGTCCGGCCTGTGTACGACGAGGTGTAGAGGTCCACCAGGAGGCTCACCATGTCGTCGTCGGTGAGGGCGAAGGCCGGAGTAAGGCTGAGAATTAGCGCCAGAACGATGATCCGCTGCATTTTTCCTCCAGGCTTATGGCTGGTTCCACGTAAACAAATCGCACGGATCGGGGTGCCCGTCCTACACGGCCGCCCGGGCCAGCTCGACGGCCCGCCGGGCCACGGTCTCGATGGGCGTCTCGATGCCGAAGAACTCGATCTTCTCGAAGAGCGCGGGATTTTGCTCCTTCTCCTCGGTGAATATACGCACACCCTCCCGCCACATGTTCCCGGTGAAGCGCAACGCCATCGGTTTCGACAGTCCGTGCTCCTTCAGGAACATGACCACGCCCCGGGCGAAGTCGTCGCAGCGGGATACGCCGCCGAAGCGGGCGCCGAAGATGACCTTGACGTTGGGATTCTCGTCCAGGAGCTTGAGCATCGCGGCCAGGCGCTCCGGGGTGGGCCCGCCGCCGGAGTCCATGAAGTTGGCCGGTCGGCCGCCGAAGTAATGGATGAAGTCGTTGCCCATGATGCCGAAGCCGGCGCCGCCGGGGAACATCCCGATGTCGCCGTCCAGGTCCAGGTAGGGGATGCCGAGCTCCCGGGCCTTTTTTTCGCGGGGGGTGAGCTCCCCCTCCTCGTGCCGTCCGCCGCCGGCCAGGGCCTCGAGCCGCGGCTGGCGGAAGAGGGCGTCGTCGTCCACGTTGACGCGGGCGTCGGCCGCGACGAGCTCCCCCTCTTTGGTTACGACCAGGGGATTTATCTCGGCCATCTTGGCGTCCAGGGCGCGGAAGAGCTTCAGCAGGCGGGCGGCGATCGCGGCGAAGGCGGAGAGCCGGTCCCCCTCCAGGCCGAGTCCCTTCCCCAGCGCCACGCCCTGGTGGGGGTAGAAGCGCTCGTCAATCCCCACCGTGAGCCGGTGGATGGCCCCGGGCCGTTCTTCGGCCACGCGCTCGATTTCTACTCCTCCCTCCCGGGAGGCGATGACGGTGAGGGCGTAGGCGGCGCGGTCCAGGGCGACGCCCAGATAGAGCTCCTCCGCAATGTCCAGGGCGTCTTCAATCAAAAGTTTTCGCACCGGGAACCCGCGGATGGTGAGCCCGAGGATGCGCTTCCCCTCGCGCAGAAGCTCTTCGGCGTTCCCGACCACCTTAACCCCGCCGGCTTTACCGCGGCCGCCGGTGAGCACCTGGGCCTTGACCGCCACGGGATACGTCAGCTCGCCGGCGAACCCGCCCAGCTCTGCCAGGTCGTTCGCCACCCGCGCCCCCGGCACCGGGATGCCGAATTCGCCGAAAAGGCCTTTCGCCTCGTACTCGTAGAGCCGCATCGCCGCCTCCGCTTCAGCGGAAAAGATGGATGCTACCACAGAGCCCCGGTTAAATAAAGACTTCCCGGGCGCGGGGCGGATTTACTGGTATAATTATTCAATAACGTTGCGGGAGGTTTGACGTGCGTCGAATCGCTTTTTTCGTCCTGATTCTGTGTCTGGCATCCCTGGGCGGCGAGCTGCGGGTATTTTCCACCGAGGGCGAGAGAATCGCCCTGGCGCCGGTGGTGGACCTGCGGGGGGACGCGTCCGTCGAGGCTGATCACGCCGACGGGGTGCTGGTCAAAACCTTCGGCGGGGAGATGGGCCTGGTCTACAGCGGGACCGTGGCGGATGAGCCGGATTCCGGCGTCTGGGGCCCGGACGAGCGCACCCGCGGTTTCACCCCCTATCTCGGTCCCGCCGCCGATCACGGCGCCCGCGCCGTCCTTTTCGTTTTCATCGAGACCGACGGCGACTGGAGCCTGAATCTGGTCGGGGTGAACGGCAAGATTCTCGAGGAGCGGCGTTTTACGGGCACCTCCGCCGACGTGCTCCCCCTCTTGACCGCCGCCGCCGTCGAGGGTTTCCACCGAGAATTTCCGCCGGTCGCCGAGGAATCGGTCACCTGGGGGAGGCTCCTCGTCCGCTGCGACGGGCGGGGATTCACCGCCGCCGTGGACGGGAACCCCGTGGGGGTCGTTCCCCTCGATGGGCTCGAGCTGCGACTGACCTCGGGTTCCCACCGCCTCACCCTCTACGACGGTGAGGACGCCCCCCTGGAGACGCGCTTCGTGAGCGTCGTGCCCGAGGGGGTCGTGGTGGAGGAGTTCTACTTCGGCTTCGACGCGGAATCCGACGAGGAGGACAACGCTGCCGGGGAGGCCGTCGCCTCCTGCCTTCTGGATGTGCTGTTCGCCGCGTTCTGCACCCCCGCCGAGTCCGATGGCGACGATGACGGGGGCTGGGTGTCCGGTAATGATGACGATGACGACGACCACGGCGACGTTTGGGGACCGTCCACGGGCGACGACGACGACGATGACGACGACGATGACGACGGTGGCAGTGTCTGGGGGCCGAATCCTTGAGCGGGGTTCGACGTCGGGGGGCGTTTCGCCCTCCTTTTTTTAAATATTTCACCACGATGAGGGGAGGAAATGTAACGCGGTTCCTGAAACACCCCCCCGATTCACCCCATGGGTGTTACGGCCCCGTCAGACCGTTCCGGGGTGAGAGAGCGTAACTTGTTCACCGGATTGAAGATGGGCGTATGTAAAATAACGACCATCGGCCCGAAGAAGGTGGCACGGCGTGTGCTTAAAAAAGGTTTAGGTGAAGCGCGTAATAAACGGAGAATCCGTCTTGTCAGAAAGCATTTTTTAGGCTAATTTAGAAGGGAGTGGAAGAGATGGAGGTGCGAAGATGAAGAATGTGATGCTGGTGTTGACCCTCCTGGTCGGGATGGTGCTCGCGCACACCTGGTCCGATCCGCAGGCCATCGTCGCGACCGATTCGGTGGATATGGTCGGTGGATCGGGCACGTACTGCCAAGTCATGGACAGCCGCGGAACCCTGCATCTGGTATTCTTCTCCGACTTCGAGGAACCGGGAAACCGCGAAATCTACTACATGAACAATGAGGGCGGCACCTGGTCGGAGCCGCTGCGTCTGAGCTGGGGGGAAGGCATGTCCCACGTCCCCTCGATGGCGATTGATGGCAAAGGGAACATCACCGTCGTTTGGTACGACTACCGTTTGAATTACCCGTACGGCGATGTTTTCTGGTGCCGCTACGACGCCTCGGCCGGGACCTGGAGCAACGACGAGCCGCTGGTCGTGAAACCGCGTTGGCATTCTCTGGCTCCGCTCGTGGTGGCCGAGCCGGGCGGGAAGGTGCACCTCGTCTGGTGCGATGGCCCGGGCGAATCGCGGACGCGGTTCGAACTCCACTACTGTTACTGGGAGAACGGGCAGTGGTCCGATGAGGTGCCGTTGACGGATATCGGTGTGGGCGATCGCTGGGCGCAGTTGATGGTGCTGGATGAAACCGGGACCCTCCACCTCTTATGGGCCGACGACCGCACGGCCCGTAACGACTGGCACGTTTACTACAAAACGCTCTCCCCCAATGGTGTCTGGAGCGAAGAGCTGAACCTCGGCCCCGGTATGCCCCATGACGTCGTCATTTGCACAGACCTGCTGTTTTTATCCCAAACATGCGTCCAAGACGTGGAGCTGGGCATGTACGATCCCCCCGAGGGGATACCCACCCAGGTCGAGTATTCGGTGAAAAGCATCTATGACCCCAACGATGTCTGGCTCCTGGAGGGCCAATCCGTCAGCCCGGCCGGGGATTTCTTTATCAGACAGGCCGCGCTGGGGGTGTCTTACTCGGGCGTGCGGTTGGTTTGGTCTCAAGGGGTGGAGGGGCACTACTGCCTGTACCAGGCCACGGTGGGCCTCTATGGCATGAGCACCCCAGAGTTCATCGGCTCCTACTTAGGCAACACCCGCACGGTTTCGCTTTCCAGCGGTCTGAAAGGTGATTTGAACCTCATCTACGCCTACTCGATCGACGGCGGCGTGGACTGGGATATTTACTACCGGCACAATCCCGTACCGCCGAAAGGCAACTCCGACGGTTATTCTCCGCCTCGGATCATCCTCAGCTCGATCACACCCAACCCGGCCGACAACGGCGCGGTGGTGAGCTTCGATGTGCCTGCGACCGGAAACGTAGAGGTCGCCGTGTACGATACGGCCGGGCGCCGCGTGGGAACCGTTTTTTCAGGCACCCTGACCGCAGGGCGGCACGAGCTGGCCGTAGACACCACGGGGCTCCGTTCCGGGGCGTACTTCGTTCGGGCCACGAGCGATGGTGTGAGCGCGAGCGCGCCTCTGGTGGTCACCCGGTAACCCGCCCCCCCCTTTCGCACCTCCTGAAGCGGATGGTCCGGACCATCCGCTTTGCCTTCGGTCGCAGCTTCGTCGGAGACCTACGGTGGGTTTGGGGACCGGCCGACGGAATGTGCATCCGGGTCAGCCCGTTCTTGACTAACGGGGGCTCGGGTGCTAAACTACCGCTCCAAAAGCCGCTACAAAGATTCCCGCCCCCCTGGGGCGGGGATGATTAAGGTCGAATCCAGCTAAAGACTGCGGGCCCACCGATGAACGTCCTGGTCCTGAACTGCGGCAGCTCCTCGGTAAAGTTTCAGCTACTGGACATGGACACCGAAAGAGTGCTGGCGAAGGGAATCGTCGAGCGGATCGGCGCGGGGCAGGCCCGGTTGAAGTACCAGACCGCCGGGGCCAAGCTCGAGAAGGAGCCCCCCGATGTGAACGACCACGCCGAAGCCATCCAGGTCATCCTGGATCAACTCACCGACGCCGAGGCGGGGGTCCTCGGGTCCGTCAAGGAGATAGACGCCGTGGGGCACCGGGTCGTCCACGGCGGGGAACGGATGACCGAGAGCATGCTCATAGATGATCGCGTGTACAAGGTTCTCGAGGAGTGTGTTCCCCTGGCTCCATTGCATAACCCGGCCAACATCAAGGGGATAGAGGCTACGACCAAGGTCCTCCCCGGCGTCCCCCAGGTCGGTGTGTTCGACACCGCCTTCCACCAGACCATGCCGCGCACGGCCTACCTCTACGCCGTACCGGCCTGGCTCTACGAGAAATACCGCCTGCGGCGGTACGGTTTCCACGGGACGAGCCATCGCTATGTGAGCCATCGCTGCGCCGAGCTCATCGGCCGTCCCGCCGAGGAGCTGAAGATAATCACCTGCCACCTGGGCAACGGGGCTTCCGTGGCGGCGGTGAGCGGCGGGAAGAGTGTGGACACCTCGATGGGCTTCACCCCCCTGGAGGGCCTGGTGATGGGCAGCCGTTGCGGCGATATAGATCCGGCCATCCCGGTCTTTCTGATGAGGAACGAGGGCTTTTCGCCGGGCAGGGTGGACAACCTCCTGAACAGCCGGTCGGGCATCAAGGGCCTTTCCGGCGACAAGTACATAGATATGCGGGACGTGGAGGAGCAGTACTTCAAGGGCGATCCGGTCTGCCGTGAAATCATGGAGATCTACGCCTACCGCATCCGGAAGTACATCGGAGCCTACACGGCAGCCATGAACGGCGTGGACGCCGTCGTCTTCACCGCGGGAGTCGGCGAGAATTCTTCCATCGTCCGCACCCTGGTCTGCGAACCGCTCTCGTACCTGGGGCTCCGACTCGACGAGCGGCTCAACACCGATACGTTCAAGCCGGGCGCGGGGAAAGAGGGCAGGATAACGGTTGAAAATTCCAGGGTATCCGTCTGGGTCATCCCCACCAACGAGGAGCTCGTGATAGCCCGGGATACTAAAGACATCGTCATGGTCTCCGTTACCGGTTGATTTTGGCTGCGCCGTCGCAGATATACGGCTCCGCCGTTGCGGAAAGCCGTTGTTGATACGAGGAGCTTGACATGGCCGTACCGAAGAGAAGGAAATCGCGCTCCAAGCGCGACATGCGCCGGGCTCACTGGGTGGCGAGCCTCCGGGTTCCCACCCTCACCGCCTGTCCGAACTGCGGAGAGGCCAAACTCCCCCACCGGATCTGCCCCTCCTGCGGCCATTACAAGGGACGCCAGATCATCATCCCCGAGAAGCAAGAGGGGTAAAGCCGGCGACGCGGCGGTGCGCGGGTTGATTCGACCCTTGGAGGCGCGGGGCCGGGGCGAACCGCGCCGCTTGCATATACTCCCGAGGGAAATCCTTGTCACAGAAGGCTGAAGTCGTCGCGGCAGCTCCACCCATCGCCCTGGACGTCATGGGCGGCGACGACGCGCCGGGGGCCCAGATCGAGGGCGCCAGGCTGGCCCTGCGTAACGGGATAGGTCCCATCATCCTCGTCGGGCACGCGGACGAGGTGTCGGGGGAGCTCGAGCGTCGGAAAATACCCCCCGAGACCTTCGTCATCGTCCACGCCGCCGAGACCGTGGCCATGGACGAGACTCCGACGTACGCCCTGAAGAGGAAGCGGGAAGCCTCCATCGCCGTGGCCACCCGCCTCGTCCGGGACGCCAAGGCCTGCGCCCTGGTGTCCTGCGGCTCGACGGGAGCCCAGGTGGCCAGCTCGATTCTCCACCTGGGCCGTCTGCCCGGGGTGGAGCGGCCGGCCATCGCCGTGGCCTTCCCCGGCACCCAGGGCTGGGGTGTTCTGATTGACGCCGGCGCCAACGCCCAGAACCGGCCCAGCCATCTCGTCGGCTTCGCCGTCATGGGAACCCTCTACCTCCGGCACATCTTCGGCGTCGAGAACCCCCGCGTCGGCCTGGTTTCCATCGGCGAGGAGGCCGCCAAGGGTAACGAGCTGGTGGTGGAAGCCTTCCGGCTCCTGAGTGAGACCCCCGGGATCAACTTCATCGGCATGGTCGAGGGGCGCGGCGTTTACACGGGCGGGGCCGACGTGCTGGTCTGCGACGGTTTCGTCGGGAACGTGCTGTTGAAGTTTTCCGAATCGGCGTCGCGATGGGTGATTCACCACCTCCGCGAGGGCATGCGCGGGCGGCCGCTGGCCACCCTGGGTGGTTTTTTGATGAGGCCGGCCTTCCGCCACTTCCGCCGCGTGGCCGATCCCAGCTCCATCGGCGGGGCGCCGCTTCTCGGCGTGAGGGGTACGAGCATCATCGCCCACGGTTCCTCCGACGCCGAGGCGGTGATGAACGCCCTGAAGATGGCCCGCCGCCTCGTTAACGAGGATGTGAACGGCAGAATAATCCTGAACCTCCAGGACAACGCCGCCGGTGCGGAGTAGGGGGGAAACCGAATGAAGATTCTCGGCATCTGCCACGACGTCTGGATTTGCTCCGCCGCCCTGGTGGTTGACGGTGAAGTCGTGGCGGCCATGGCTGAGGAGAGGCTGGACAGGCGGAAACGGAGCAACGTATTCCCGACCCTGGCCGTCGAGAAGTGCCTCGAGATGGGGGGGTTGCGGATCGGAGAGCTCGACGAGATTGCGGTCGCGTGGAATCCGGTCATCGAGATGGAGACGATGCCGGCCGGATTCTACACGAGGCGGTGGAGATCGGAACACGCCGTTTCGGTGCCGGCGAGGATTAAGGCCCTCCTCGGACAGCCGGCGCACCCTCTGCCGGGTTGGAGGAACCTTACCCGGGACGCGCCGCCGGTAACCTTCGTGGACCACTACCTGGCCCATATCGGGAACGCCGTCTTCCTTTCGCCCTTCGATGACTGCGCCGTCCTGATTCTCGACGGCCGGGGCGAGAGGATGACCCAGCTCATGGCCCGGGTAAAGGGCGTGGACGTGACCTTCCTCGATGAGGTGTGTTTCCCGCACTCGCTGGGCCTTTTTTATGGGGCGATAACTCAGTTCCTCGGCTTTCGGCCCGATTCCGACGAGTGGAAGGTGATGGCCCTTTCGTCCTTCGCCCCGGCTGAGAACGAGTACACCGACGAGCTCCGCAAGTTACTGACCCTTTACGAGGACGGCGGCTTCGAAGTCGATCTGAGTTACTTCGGCTGGTATAACTACACCGAACCGAAGATGTACTCCCCGAAGCTGGTCGAGCTCCTGGGCCAACCGCGCAGTTACGGTGAAGAGCTCACCGAGCGCCACGAGAAAATCGCGGCGGCTCTGCAGACGTCGTTCGAGGAATGCGTGTCCTCCATGCTCGGGGCGTTGCACCGCCGCACCGGCGCCTCCAACCTTGTGGTTTCCGGCGGCTGCTTCATGAACAGTGTTATCAACGGCAAGCTCGACGATCGGTCCCCCTTCAAAGAGAGCTTCATTACCGGCTGTCCGGATGATTCCGGCACCAGCGTCGGGGCCGCTTTGTACCTGGAGTCCGTCCGGACCGGGAAGAGGCCGGCAGGCGCGATGAAGCACAATTTCTGGGGGCCCGGCTTCACCGACTCCGAATGCCTGGACACGGTCAAGAAATACAACCTTCCTCACGAGGTGGTCGGTGATCCGGCGGTCATGGCGGCGGAGGATTTAGTCCGAGGCAGGCTCGTGGGGTGGTTCCAGGGACGGATGGAGTTCGGGCAGCGCGCCTTGGGGAACCGTTCGATTCTGGCCGATCCCCGGGACGCCGGGACCAAAGACCGGGTCAACCTGGCCGTCAAGTACCGGGAAAGCTTCCGCCCCTTCGCGCCCTCGATCATCGCCGAGAGGGTGGCGGATTATTTCCAGTGCAGGCCGAAGGACAGGGTGCCTTTCATGGAGCGGGTGCTCAATTTCCGGCCCGAAAAGACGGCGGAAGTTCCGGCCGTCGTGCACGTGGACGGCACCGGCCGCCTCCAGACCGTGGACCGGGAGACGAATCCCCTGTACTATAAGCTCATCTCTCATTTCGAAGAAAAGACCGGCGTGCCCATCATCCTCAACACCAGCTTCAACCTGAACGGCGAAGCCATCGTCTGCACACCCACCGACGCGATCCGCACTTTTTACTCTTGCGGGCTCGACGTTTTATATTTGGGTAACGTGAGATTGGCCAAGAACGGGTGAGCCGCCCGTTCACGTTCTGAACGGGCATCGCCGTGTCAACCACCGAATCCCTGCCTTTCAGGCGACGATTGGAGTCATGATGCAGCGTAGCGCGGGTATCGTCGGAGTGGGGTCCTACCTCCCCGAGAAGGTGCTCAACAACTTCGATCTCGAGAAGATGGTGGACACCTCGGACGAGTGGATAAAGACGCGGACCGGCATGTGGGAGCGGCACATCATCGGCGATGACGAAGCCTCCAGCGACATGGCCTTCGCCGCCGCCCAGGCCGCCCTGGAGATGTCCGGCCTGGACCCCCTGACCCTGGACGCCGTCATCGTGGCGACGGTGACCCCGGATTACGCGTTCCCCGCCACCGCCTGCCTCGTACAGGACCGCCTGGGGGCGAGAAACGCCGGCGGTTTTGATCTGAGCGCCGGTTGCGCCGGTTTCGCCTCGGCTCTCTCCGTCGCGGACGCCTACATCCGCGCGGGGATTCTGACGAACGTCATGGTGGTGGGCGTGGAAGCTTTGACCCGGATCACGGACTGGACGGACCGCGACACCTGCGTACTCTTCGGCGACGGCGCCGGAGCGGTGGTCGTCTCGCCGGTCGCCGAGGGGGAGGGCATCCTGGCCCACTTCATCAAGGCCGACGGCGGCAGCGGCATGCAGCTCTACCAGCCCGGCGGCGGTTCCCGCAACCCCGCGACACACGAGACCGTGGACAAGCGGATGCATTACGTCCACATGTCCGGTCAGGACGTGTTCAAAGGCGCCGTGCGCGCCATGGTCGAGGGCGCCCAGTCGGTGATCCAGAAGGCCGGCTACACCGAGGAGGACGTGGACCTCCTCGTTCCCCATCAGGCCAACCTGCGGATCATCGAGGCGGTACGCAAAAGGCTCGACATCCCCCCCGAGCGCGCCTTCGTGAACATCCAGCGGCAGGCGAACACCTCGGCCGCCACCATCCCCATCTGTTTCGAGGAGGCGTACCGCACGGGTCGGCTCAAGAAGGGGGACCTGGTCTGCACCACCACCTTCGGGGCGGGTTTCGCCTGGGCCGCCAACCTCCTGCGCTGGTGCATCTGATTCCCGTCGTTTTTGCCATCCATCGGCCCCGGTCCGCCGGGGCTTTTTAAAACCTCCGCCGACCGGCAAGGGATTCAAACCCCTTGTCTCCTTCGATTGGGTCCGCCCTCACACCGATTGACCCGGTGGGGCGTAACTGGTAAGCTGGACTCCTAGCCGCCCGCTATCACATCGAAGGGGGCCCTTAACGTGTTCAGAATCGTTCTGATGACTCTTCTGGTCGCCGCGCTGTGGACACCCATCGGGGCTCAAGAAGAGGAACAGGTCCTCGGCTTCGTCATCGGGCTGGGGACCGGTCTATTGGTTCCCAGCGTCCGGGACGTGCCCGGAGGGCTCGACGACCCGGGCTTCCTGGTCCGGCTGGACCTCGGGCTGACCATCGCCGGCATCGTCGGGGCCAGGGCCTTGCTGGAGTTCTCCCCCTTCGAGTGGCAGGTATCCGAGGATAACACGGTCCCGATGTCGCACCAGCTCTTCTCCCTCGACCTCTTCACCGAGGTGAATTTGGGCGAGAAGTGGCGGCTGTGGCCCGCGGTGGGTTACACCCTCGACGCCTCCATCACCGACACCACCGGGACCGGTTTTCTCACGGCCCACGGTATTCACGCCGAGCTGGGCTGCGGGTACAGGCTGAACTCCATCATGTTCGTCAACCTCGCGGTGGGCTACCACTTCACCGGGAAGTTTCAGACGATTGACATCGAAGAGAGCGAGCGGGTGGAGTGGGGGGACAACGCCGGGGCCTCCTATCTGGACATCCATGCCGGCGTCGTGTTCTCTCTGAAGTAGTAAAACGCACCTTGCCCCCGCCCGGTCCGACGGCCGGCGATGAGGTCTTTCATAAAACGAAAGGACGGGATGAGGCTCGCCGCCGTGTTTCCGGGACAGGGCTCGCAGACCGTGGGGATGGGCCGGGCTCTCTTCGACGCCTTCCCCCTGGCGCGGGAGCTCTTCGAACGCGCGGACGACGCGCTGGGCTATTCGATAAAAAAGCTCTGCTTCGAGGGGCCGGACGAGGAGCTGACCGCCACCGAGAACACGCAGCCGGCCATCTACCTGGTGAGTTACGCGGCCTGGGCCTGTTTCCGGGAAGTGGCCGGAGACCTGGACTGGACCGTGGCCGCCGGCCACTCCCTGGGCGAATATTCAGCCTACGCCGCCGCCGGGGCCGTCTCCTTCGAGGACGGCCTGCGCCTCGTCCGCCGACGCGGCGAGCTCATCCGCGACGCCTCGGCCAAAAACCCGGGCACCCTGGCCGCCGTCATCGGCCTGGACGAGGACGAGGTCGGTAAAATCATCCCCGAGGCTCGGGGGGCGGGCCGGGTGGAGCTGGCCACGGTCAACGCCCCGAACCAGATCGTCGTCGGCGGCGAGGTTCGGGGCCTCGAGCGCTTCGTCGAGCTGGCCAAGGGGGCGGGGGCCAAGCGGGCGGTCATTCTGAACGTGAGCGGCCCCTTCCACACCTCGCTGGTGAAAGACGCCGCTATCGCGCTCACGGGTGAGTTGGCGAAATACACGTTTAATCGCCCCGATTTTCCCGTTGCTACGAATGTCACCGGCAAGCCGGTGTCTGACATGGACGAAATTCCTCAAACACTGGCTCGCCAAGTCTGTGAGCCGGTGCTCTGGCTGGCCGACGCGCAATACCTGGAGGAGCGGGGCGTAGAGCTCGCTGTGGAGTTCGGCAACGGGAACGTGCTCGCGGGCCTGTTGAAACGCTGCGCCCCCGGAATCCGGGTTCTGGGCGTCGGCGACCCGGCGGGTCTGGAGAGCACACGGGCGGAGCTCGGGAAGCTGGGCCTGCTCTGAGGCCGGCGGTTGCGGCGCGGGGGTTGCGCCCGTCCCCCGGGTCCGATTTGGTTCACAACTCTTTTAAATGGACGCGAAGCGGAAACGACCTCGCGGCGGGCCGGACATGACCGAGCTTGAACGCGGACCGACTCGGGACCTCGTACCCCACCTGGTCTTCCTCGCCATCGTGGTCCTGTGGTCAGCCTGGGCCGTATCCTGCTTCTTTTTAAACGAAGACGCCTTCATCTCCTTCCGCTACGTGCAGAACCTCGTCCAAGGTCAGGGGCTGGTCTACAACCCCGGCGTCCACGACGAGGGCTACTCCAATCTCCTCTGGATCCTCCTCCTGGCCCCCTTCGCCCTGGCGGGCATCCCACCGGAGCATGCCGCCCCTGCGCTGGGTATCCTTTCCGGCGCGATGCTCCTCTACGTCGTCTGGCGTCTGGCGAAGAGGTTCTTCCCGGACCGGCGCTGGCTTCCCCTGGCGGCGCCGGGTTTCGTGGCCGCGTCCTTCTCCGTGGTTTACTGGGCCGGATCCGGGCTGGAAACGGTCTTCTTCGGGCTTCTGCTGGCCTGCGCCGTCTTTTTCCACCTCCGTGAAAGACCGGGTCGGTTCCCGTGGACCGGCTTTTTCCTCGGCCTGGCCGCGCTGACGCGCCCCGAGGGCTTCGGCTTCATCCTCATCTTCGCCGTTCATCAGGTCTACTGCCGGTGGCGGAAAATCCCCACCGGGTCCGACTGGCGCGATCTCATCCCCGCCCTGGGCCTGGTGGCGGCGCAGCTCGTCTTCCGCCGGCTCTACTACGGTTTGTGGTGGTCTCTACCCGCCGTCGTCAAGGCCGGGGGGTCGCTCTACCAGCTCAAGAGCGGCCTTGGTTACCTCTTCTCCTGGGTTGTTCTTCGACCGCCCCTGGTGCTCGGAATCGCCGGGATCTTCGCGCTGGTCCGCCGCTTCAAGCGGGCCGACGCGAGCCTTCTGGCCCTGATGCTGGCCGGGTGTGCCGTATTCATCGTCTACTCCGGCGGGGATTACATGGGGCATTTCCGGTTCATGGCGCCCTACGCGGCGATTCTCGCCCTGTGGGCGACGCTGGGCCTGGGGGAGCTACGGGAGCTGGGTTCCAAATGGCGGTTCGTCCCCGGACTTTTCGCCGGTCTGGTGGCCCTGTGGGGCGTCGTCGCCGGGATTCAGCCGACGTTGGATCGCTGGTCGTCGCCCGGCGATCTCTTGCACAACAACCGGAAGATTATCGCCGGTGAATTCCTGAAGGAGGCGTTGCCGGCGGGGACTCTGATCGCGAGTGGTTCTGCGGGCGCCCTGCCCTACGCGTCGGGGCTCCCCAACCTCGATTTCGCCGGTCTGTGCAACGCCCGGGCGGCCCTGGAGGGGTCCAGGAGCGAGGAGGGGATGATGGGGCACTTCATCTGCGACGTGGACCAGATTTTCCGCGAAAAACCCCTGGTGGTCGTCATCAATCCCAACTCCAGCAACTCCGATGACGTGGCGGTGTGGCTCGAGGGTGGGTACGCCGTCCCGGGGTACACCTTCGAGCGGCTCTCCTACCCCAACCGGTCCGTGCTCTCCGATCCGCGTTTCGCCGAGTCGTACCAGCCGATGCTTGTTCAGACTGCGCCGGACCTGTACTTCACTTTTTACGCCCTCAAAGGGGAGGCGGTCGAGCGGTGTCTCGCCGCCGGGGCCGGGGTTGTATCCCCCATTAAACCCAAGGGGATGTGAACGATGAACGGGCGTTGACACTCCACAGAGGCTTTGGTAAACTCGGACCGTTATCAAGCACGTTTGCGATAACCATCTCCAAAGGAGCGCTATGGCCGGCGGTTCACCCCGCGCTAAAGGGATGGGATGCCTGAAATCTCCCTTCGGGCGCATATACGTCGTCCTACCGGTGCTTCTCCTCACTCCCCTGATCGCGTCGGCGCAGTCTACGGAGTACCTCTACCCCCTGGTGGACCTCCCCTCGGCACCGCCGCTCCTGGTCCGGGCCGAGGACGTGCCCGACGACACCGGTGAACGCCTCGCCTTGAGCTGGACGCGCTCCCTCGACGACGGCGGCGGGCAGAACAACGTCGTCTCTTACATAATTCAGCGCAAGGAGGTTCCCGATCCCGAGTCGGGCGAGGGAAACCAGACGGACTTCGCCGTGATAGACGAGGTCGAGGCCGGTACGTCGTCCTATACCGATTCCTCCTGCGAGCCCGAACACACCTACGTCTACATGGTGGCAGCCAGCAACGGCGTCGCCGTCAGCTACTCCCGTCCATCCGAACCCGCCGAGGCGCGGTCACACTTCTTCCACTCCCAGCGCTGGAACACCCTCATCGGCATCGTGGTGATCACGTTGCTTTTGGTTTACTTCATCTACAGCGCCCGAAAGGGGAAGGATCTATTCATCCGGCGCATCGCCGGCCTGGACGCCGTCGAGGAGGCTCTGGGGCGCGCCACCGAGATGGGCAAGCCCATCCTCTACGTCTCGGGGCTCTCGACTATGGCCGATGTGGCCACCATCGCCGCGGTGAACATCCTGGGCCAGGTCGCCCGCAAGTCTGCCATCTACGAGATCCGGCTCATCGTCCCGTGCTACGATCCCATCGTCATGGCCGTCGAGCGCGAGGTGGTCAAGGAAGCCTATCTCGACGCGGGCCGTCCCGACGCTTACAACCCCAACGACATCTACTTCGTCACCCAGTCCCAGTTCGCCTACGCCGCGGCGATCAACGGCATCATGCTGCGCGAGAAACCGGCGACGAACTTCTACATGGGGATGTTCTTCGCCGAGTCGCTGATTCTGGCCGAGACCGGCGCTTCCACCGGGGCGATTCAGATAGCCGGCACCGACGCCGTCGTGCAGATACCGTTCTTCATCACCGCCTGCGACTACTGCATCATAGGCGAGGAGCTCTACGCGGCGTCCGCTTACATGAGCCGCGAGCCGCTTCTTCTGGGCGGGCTGAAGGGGCAGGACTGGGCCAAGTTCATCATCGGCGTGCTCATCGTCATCGGGGTCATAACCAGTTTCTTCACCACCTGGTTCTCCGATCTGTTCATCGTCGGGTAGAGCCCGTTACTTTCGATACGGCAAAAGGAGATAAGTGCGCAGACAAATCCCGCTTGTGATTGCTCTGGTCGCCGGTCTCTTTGGGGCTCTCTCCTACGTCATCATGGACCCGGTGATTCAGGGCTTGCGCGAGCAGATGCTGGCCTGGCTCCGGCTGCTCTCCGCCTTCGCCATCGGTCTCGGCATCGCCAGTTTCTTGCGCAACCACGGCAATAAGATGATCCGGCAGGTCCCCGGCTGGGCCTTCAACGCCGTAGCCATCGCCAGCTTTCTGGTCATGGCCCTCGTGGGGCTATTCGGGGGCATTGACGAGGGGACGCTCTTCCGCCAGCTCTTCGATTATCTCCAGGCGCCGATGGAGGCGACGATGTTCAGCCTCCTGGCCTTCTTCATCGCCTCGGCCGCCTTCCGGGCATTCCGCGCCCGCAGTAAGGAGGCGACGCTCCTCTTGGGCGCCGCGGTGATCATCATGCTGGGGCGGGTCATTGACGTGGACTGGTTGTCCAACATCACGGAGTGGATTCTCGAGATTCCCAACGGCGCCGCGCAGCGCGGTATCGTCATCGGCGTCGGCCTGGGGATCATCGCCACGGCGTTGAAGATCGTGCTCGGCATCGAACGGAGCTATCTCGGTGGTGAGTAAGCGGGCTTCCCGGTCGAGGGGTCCGCGGGGATAGAAAAGGGCCCCCGGGAATACCGGCCCCCCGGTACAAACCGGCAAAGGTGAGCCAAACGATGAAAAAAACCCTGTTCGAGAAGCTGCTGGTTATAGACCGACGGTGGATTTTCCTGATCATCGGGATAGTGGTGATCGCGGCACTCGTCCTACCCATCAAGCTCTCCATCGGGATCACCACCCCGGTGCAGAACTTTTTCGACGTGATCGAGGGCGCCTCGGAGGGATCGGTGATCCTGGTCTCGATGGACCTGGGGCCGAGCACGCTGCCCGAGCTGGAACCGATGCTCAAGGCCACGGTCTATCACGCCCTCAGTCACGGCTTGAAAGTCATCGCCATGACCCTCCTGCCCGACGGTCCCTCCATCGCCGAGCGGATCATGCTCCAGGTGACCGACGAGCTTAACGCCAAGTACGAGGCGGCGGGGGACGAACGCAGGATGGTCATGGGCGAGGACTGGATCTATCTGGGCTTCCGTGCCGGATACAGCGCGGTCATTCTTCAGTTCGGCGAGGAGATACGTCAGGCGTACCCCAGCGACTATTACGGCGTTTCCCTCGACGACTACCCGATGATGGAGGGCGTTCACTCCTTTGACGACATGGGGATGGTCGCGGATATTTCCGGGACGGCGCTACCCGAGGCCTGGGTCTCGTACGCCGGCGCCCCCTACGGTATCCCCATTCTCGTCGGTGTCACCGCCGTGAGTGCCCCCCAGTACTACGCCTACACGCAGACCGGACAGATGGCGGGACTTTTGGGCGGGCTCAAGGGCGCCGCCGAGTACGAGAGGCTCCTGAGCTACGATGGGACCGCGACCAAGGGCATGAACGCCCAGCAGTGGATCCACATCGTCATCGTGGCCTTCATCCTCTTGGGCAACATCGCCTATTTCGTCACCCGCGGTAAAAAGGATCGCGATAAAACCGCGACGAAGTCGTAACCCGTAAAACTGCGGCGGCAGAATCGTCAATCTGCGATGACGAAGCTGTAAACCTGTGAGGGCGGCGAGAGACGGGGAAACCGGACATCCGCGACGTTGAGGCCGTGAATCTGCGACGGGGAAGCGGTTAAAGAGCGAAGCGGAGTTACGACCAGTGTATTTGCGCGGCGTTCCGAGACGGTGAAGTAGGGCATGTGCGGCGGCGCGGCGGTATGTCCGCGACGGTACGCCCGAAAGATGAAACATAAAGGGGTGGACGTTGAACATCTCCCTTGATATCTGGATCTGGGTGGCGGCAATCTTCACCCTGTTCGTCTACTCATTCCTCTACAAGGACAACCCCTTTTACAAGCTCGCGGAGCACGTCATGGTGGGGCTCGGCGCGGGGTACTTCACCGCCGTGCTGTACCACAACGTGATCGTCGAGGACTTCCTCATCCCCTTCGGCGTCACGCTCAACAAACTCTCCCTCACCCCGGCCGAGTTCCAGGCCTACGCCGATACCCAGGGCATGACTTCCCTCCCGCCGATCCTGGAGGACTTCACCCCCGTCGTGGCCCTCGTCCTCCTTCTGATCCCCGTCATCCTGGGTTTACTGCTCTTCACCCGCTTCATCCCGAAAATCTCGTGGATCAGCCGGTACTCCCTGGCCTTCATCCTGGGCGCCAACTCCGGTATCGCCATCCCGAACGCCCTTCAGGCCCGCGTCATCTCCCAGCTCCGCGGCACCTTCGTCCAGGATCACGGTGCCCTGGTGGTGCCGCTTTTCTCCATAGACTCCTGGCGGGATTTCTTCGCCGCACCGGGGATAAGCACCTTCTTCGACGCCATCTCGGGGCCGCTCTTCATCGTCGGCACGCTGTGCACACTTGCCTACTTCTTCTTCTCGCTGGAGCACAAGGGGGTCCTGGGCGGCGCCGCGCGCGTCGGTATCTGGTTCCTGATGATCGGCTTCGGCGCCAGCTTCGGCTACACCGTCATGGCCCGCGTCTCGCTCCTGATCGGCCGTGTCCACTTCCTCCTCTTCGACTGGCTCGGCCTACCCAAGTAGGGTGGGTCCCGTAGGACGAGTTCCCTGCGGGCCGCCGCGGGCGGACGGGGCGCATGATGTTCATCCGGTCCTGCGGACCGCTGAATCATCGGGGTTCAAAAACAGATTTACCTGGGGCGTAACTCCGATTAGCTGACGGCATGACGATGGTTTGCCCGGACTCTCGGTCTTACATGACCAGGACTTATGCCTCGGGGGATTTTCAGACGAAGTGTAGTTGGGGAAAATCGCTAAACCCGTTCTCCTAAGGGTAGTCGGGAAGACCGGAAGCTTTGACCTACCGGCCCCCGACGGCCCTTTTTAACAATTGCCGGCGGCCCGATGACCAGGCCCTCCCTCCTCCAGCGTTTCCTGAACCTCGATCGCCGCTGGATGTTTCTCCTGGAGGCGGCCGTCGTCGTTTTCGCCCTGGTCGGACCCTTCGGGATCGGGGTGAGGATCACCAAGCCGGTAAACGACTTCTACCGCGTCATCCACCAGAGCGATCCCTCCAAGCCACTCCTGGTGGCCGTGGACACCCCTCCGGCCGGACTGCCCGAGCTGGAGCCCATGATAGTCACCATCCTCCGGCACGCCTTCAGCCGGGGTCAGCCGGTCATCCTCATCTCCCTCCAGATGGAGGGGGTCGCCATCTCCGAGCGCCTGTTGAACCAGGTGACGGGCGAGATAAACGACCGGGTGCTCCAGACCGGGCGCGGAGAGCAGCTCAAGTCAGGGGTGGACTACGCGCTCCTGGGTTTCCGGGCGGGGTTCAGCTCCGTCATCATCTCCCTGGGCGAGGAGATAAGGAGCGTCTTCCCCAACGATTTCTACGGGACGCCCCTGGAAACGATGCCCCTCTTCCAGGACACGCACAACTACGACGACATGGCGGCGGCCATTGATATCTCATGGTCGTCCACCCCGGAGGCGTGGGTCGAGTACGCCGGCGTGACCTACGGCGTCCCGATCCTGGTGGGTTGCACCGCGGTGAGCGCTCCCCAGTACTACGCCTACCTGCAGACCGGGCAGATGGCCGGGCTTCTGGGGGGGCTCAAAGGGGCCGCCGAGTACGAGCGGATAACGAACAACCCGGGTTCCGCCGGCCGGGGGATGGTGGCCCAGCTCGGGGTGCACGCTCTTCTAGTCCTGGCCATCGTCCTGGGCAACCTCGCCTTCTTCGCCGACCGGTTCATGAGCTCTCGCCGTCCCCCGTCTTCAACCGGTCCCACGGAGACCGACAACCTCGGAGCCTGAGACATGTCCTGGGGAGGCGTGTTCGACGGGCTGACCAAGCTCGACCGCCGCTGGATCTACCTCCTGATCGCGGTGGGGGTGATCGTTTCCCTTCTGGGCCCCTTCTCCGTGGAAGTGTCCATCACCGCCCCGGTCGCCCGTTACTACAAGGCCATCAACGATCTGCCGCCCGGCTCCACCATCCTCGTCTCGATGGACCTGGACCCCAGTACGCTGCCGGAGCTGGAGCCGATCATGGCCGCCACCATCCGCCACGCCCTGAGGCGGGGGGTCAACGTCATCGGGATGACCCTTCTGCCCGAGGGGACCTCCATCGGCGAGCGGTTGATGCTCGAGGCCCAGGACGATCTGAACGGAATATACGCCAAGACCGGCGAGGATAGACGGATAACGATGGGCGTGGACTGGGTTTATCTGGGTTTTAGGTCGGGTTACGAGGCGGTCATCCTCCAACTCGGCGACGAGATCCGGCGGGCCTACCCCAGCGACTTCTACGGAGTTCCCCTGGACAACTACCCCCTGATGGGCGACATACATTCCTTCACCGACATGGGGTTGCTCGTCACGGTCTCCGGGACCTCCCTGCCCGTGGATTGGGTTTCCTACGCCCACACCCCCTTCGGGATTCCTGTTCTCGTGGGCTGCACGGCGGTGAGCGCGCCCGAGTTCTACGCCTACATGCAGACGGGCCAGATGGAGGGTATACTGGGCGGTCTCAAGGGGGCCGCCGAGTACGAAAAGCTCATCTCCCGGCCCGCCGACGCCACACGGGGGATGGTGGCCCAGATGGTGGTTCACGTGCTGATCGTGATTCTTATCTTTTTAGGCAACCTCGCCTACTACGGTACCCGGTTCGTCAAGAAGCGCCAGGCCCGGCAACAGGTCGGGGGCTGAGCCGTGGTCTTTCGAAAAATCGCGGACCTCTCGGGCCGGGCCATGGATTTCCTCCTGGGGCTGGACCGCCGCTGGATCTTCCTCCTGGTCGCCATCGGCGTAATAGTCTCCCTGGTCGGTCCCTTCAGCGTAGACGTCTCGATCACCTCGCCGGTGGCCCTCTACTACAACGCCATTGACCGCCTGCCGCCCGGTTCGACCATCCTGGTCTCCATGGACCTGGGCCCTAGTACGCTGCCCGAGCTGGAGCCCATCCTGGTCGCTACGGTCCGACACGCCCTCACTCGGGGCATCCGGGTCATCGCCATGACGCTCCTGGTCGAGGGGCCGTCCATCGGCGAGCGGATAATGCTCGAGACCCAGGACCAGCTCAACGCCGAGCTGGCGGCCAAGGGCGAGGAACGCCGGATAACGATGGGCGAGGACTGGATATATCTCGGGTTCCGCGCCGGCGCCGACGCCGTCATCCTCCAGTTGGGCGAGGAGATACGCAAGGCCTACCCCAGCGACTACTACGGCACCCCCCTGGACGACTACCCGATGATGGCCGGTGTACACTCCTTCGACGACATGGGGCTGGTCTCGGCGGTTTCCGGGACGGCGATGCCCGAGGCGTGGATTTCCTACGCGGGCGTACCCTTCGGCATCCCGGTGTTGGTCGGCTGTACGGCGGTTTACGCGCCCAACTACTACGCCTACCTCCAGACGCGGCAGATCGTGGGGATGCTCGGCGGCCTGAAGGGGGCGGCGGAGTACGAGAAGATGTTAGGCCGGCCCGCCGCCGCCATGCGCGGGATGGTCGCCCAGATGGTGGTTCACGTGGTCATCGTGGTGCTCATCCTGTTGGGCAACCTCGCCTACTTCGTCTCCCGGAACCGGAAACGGAAGACGCTCTGACCGCGGACCGGTTTACCCAAACGAAAAAGCCCCCGCCTGGGGCTTCTTTTTATAATCCCCGCCGCGTTTCCGTCCCCGACCTCGACCCTCACACCGGTCCGCAGGCGACAGATGACGGCCGCCCCTGCGGATGGGATTCGCGCGGGATGGACGTAGGGCGGGGGCTCTGTACCCCGCCCTTGATTCTTTATGTTGGGCGGCACATAGAGTTGTCGCCCTACGCCAACAACTACACAATCGGCTGTAGGGGAGGGTGTCCACACCCGCCCTTTTTACACATACCAACCCCGACCCTCACGCCGGCCCGTAGGCGAGCACTCCCTAAAAGGGAGAGGGGACCGCTACACCCCTCCCCCCGCCTGCGATGACGTAGAGGCCGACCGACGGCGCGCCGTTCAGGTCGGCCCGTTTTTTATAATGCAGCCTTCACCCTTAATCCCGTGTACGGATGCTCCTTCCACGGAGAGCGCTGGAGTCAACCGTCAGTTGAAGGAGGCCTTGATCGAACCCCAGCTCGATTCCTCGACGCCCACGGTGACCTGGAACCAGGAGAGGATGTCCGACATCATGTAGCTGCGCTCCTCGCCGGAGGATTCGGTGCCGATGCTCTCCAGGGGTAGGGCGGAGAGGACGATGTACCACGTGCCGCCGTAGGGGCTCGCGCCCTGATTGGCGATGACGCTGGAGTGGTGCGTCGCGCCACCCGAGTCCTGCCAGGTGAGGGCGGACCAGGCGGAGCCCGAGGTGTCCAGCATGTCGGGGTAGTTGTAATCGCCCGAGGCCCACCAGATGGAGTAGGGGACGCCTGACAGCGGTGGCGACGAGGAGCCGGAACCCCCGATCCAGGAGCTGTCCACGTGGATCGGATTCCTGAAATTGCTCGTCGGGTAGGAAAGGCCGACGTAGTTGTTGAAGAGTTCGGAGTAGAGCTGACCTTCCGTCAGAACCGCGGCGACGCAGTTCCAGGCGATGTACATCCCGGAGAGCCAGACCCCCCGGCACTCGCCGTCCGGCGTCGTCTCCAGGTACTGGATGATGGCGTCTTCCTCGTCCTCGGTGAGGGTGATGTGACCCGCCGGCCCGTCGGCGGAGGAGGTGCCTCCCGAGATGCCGGTGTACCAGACGACGGCGCCGTGACCCGTAAGGTCTTCGACCCTGACGTCCCGGGTGTGGTATAGAATGTTGTAGTAGTAAGGGTGCCCGAAGATGTCGTCAATGGCGTCCGAGTAGTAGTCGTCGAAGTAGAGCGGTTCCGAGACGCCGTCCTCCTGGTCGCTCACCAGGAGCACGCCCGCGGAAGTCGGCGCCGGACCGACGTGGGCGGTCGGGGATTGGGCGGGCGAGAGCGCCGAGGCCGCCGCCGCCAGCGCCAGATATAACGTCACCGATTTACGCATCCTCCCCCCTCCAGATTAACGGTAACAGGCCTTAATATCGCCCCAGCTCGTCTCCTCGACGGGCATCGTCTCGCCGAGGTAGTCCAGCAGGCGACCCATCAGCTCCTCCTTGGTGGAGGACCCGTCGGCCAGGGCGCCGAAGAGGAACGTGGAGACCACGGCTCGGTGGTGGCCGTCGCCCGCGTAGGCCACCGTCCTGGCGTTGGAGACGTGACCCATGGGTGTGCTGGTGAAGACCACCGTGCCGCCGTCGTTGGTGATTTCGTCCAGGTAGTTGTCGCTGGGCTCGATCTGATACCCGGGACAGTCGAAGGCGAGCCCGGCGACGAGCGTGCCGGAGACGCCGTTCACCGTTTCGACGTTCCCGTCCTCGGTGGACTCGCCGTCGTAGAGGTAGCGGGCGCCGAAGAGGTCCCAGAGCGGCGCCGGGGAGTAGTCGTAGCCCACGTCGCCGCCCTCCACGTACAGCCCCCGCCACCGGCCGAAATCCAGCAAAACCTGCTGATCGGAGTAGTCCAGGGGTCGGGAGGCGGGGAAGGTCCCCAGAAGGACGAAGACGATGTCGTAGCCGGCGAGGTCGTCGGGGATGTCGGTGACCAGGTCGTAGTCCCGGCCGTTGGCGTCGAGGGCCTCCGTGACGGCGTACTCGGAGCCCACGAGTTGACCGTCGTCGGGATCGCTGAACTCCATGTCCCCGTCGTAGTCGGCGACGAGCACCTCGGCGGCCGGCGCTGCGGCGCAGAGGAAAAGAAACAGAAGTGCCGTTCTTTGAATCACGGTGGGGATACCTCGTCGGTTAATATAGACCAAAGCCCGTCGGGGGGCAAGTAAGGTACGCTCGGCGGGCGGTGTCGGTTTCGCGGCGCGGGGAACGGCGCGCGTCGCAGATTGTAGACCTTGCTCATGCGGTCGAGTACCGTCCAGCTTCGAGCTGGTATGACTCTTTTTGACTTAAAGGGGTGTCGCTCGCGGCGGTAGCCCATCGAATGAAATAGGCTTTATTCGCGGGGCAGGGTCCAGCTTCAAGCTGGCTGGTGGGCCTGAGAGGAATCGAACCTCCGGCACGCGGTTTAGGAAACCGCTGCTCTATCCACTGAGCTACAGGCCCTCAACCCCCCCAACCCCCCCATCTTGGGGGGGCAGTATCGCGACGGGATTTTTTTAAATTCTTACGGTCTACTCCGCGTGCGGGACCTTGTTCAAATTCTCCTGGTTGTACTCCCCATCCCCCCTTCCAGGGGGGCAATCTCGCGACGGGACGTTATTGAAATTCGTTTATCTTTCGCCGCGCGCGGGGCCAGGTTTCCAATTAATGCCCTTCGCCCCCCATCCCCCCCAGTCTTGGGGGGGCGCAGTCGCGGAGTGAATTTATTGAAATTCGTTACTTTAGCGCCGCGTGCTGGTTTGTTCGATAAAAACGCGGCCCGCTCATAATCTAAGTGTGGATCAGCGTGTTGACCGTGTACCCTTTCAGCTTCTCCCGCCCTTTCAGGAAATCCAGCTCGATGACGAAGTCCACGGCCAGAACCCGGGCGCCGGCCTTCTCGATGAGCCCCGCCGCGGCCCGCGCCGTGCCCCCCGTGGCGAGGAGGTCGTCCACCAAAAGCACCCTCTGCCCCGGCTCGAAGGCGTCCCGATGCACCTCGATGGTCGCGGTGCCGTACTCCAGCTCGTAGCTGGCCGAATAGGTGGCGGCGGGGAGCTTGCCCTCCTTGCGGATGAGCGCCAGTCCGCAGCCGAAGCGGTCCGCCAGCGCGGCGCCGAAGATGAACCCCCGGCTCTCTATGCCCGCGACCACGTCGGGCGGGTCGCCCCGGTGCAGAGCCTCCAGCTCGTCCAGCGTTTTACTGAACCCCTCGGGGTGGCTGATGAGGGTGGTGATGTCCTTGAAGCTGATGCCCGGCTTCGGAAAATCCTCGATGACCCGGATGTAGGCGAGCAGTTCCTGGCTCATCAGTGCACCTTTCGGGGGTGTGTCTTGGGGGAATGTTAGCACAGACGGGCTTTCAAAGGCCAGGCGGAGCGATCGAAGGGCCGTTCACGGGCCTGACCGACGGGCGGCGCCCGTCAGCTCCTCGATGACCCGGGTGACCTCTCCGGCGAGGGCGCTCAGCCGCTGCGCCTGCTCGAAATCCGAGTCCGCCAGGGCCTCGGCGCCGTCAATCAGATATTTCAAGTACAGCCCCCCGTGGTGCAGCAGCGCCACGCGGAGGAGGTCGGCGCTCAGTGGATTTTCCCGTTCTGCGTCGTAGGAGACGACCAGCGTCTCGAAGGGTCCGGCGCCGTAGGACGCGGCCTCGTTCCACTCCCCAGCGACTCCGGCGAGGTGCATCCGGACCAGGTCGCGCTCGAAGGAGGGCCTGTCCCGTTTGGCCGCCGTCCGGGTCAGTTCGTCGAGCACGTCCGGAGGGAGCTCCGGGACGAGCTCGGAAATCGGCCCCACCAGCGGTTCGAGTGGCACGAAGGTGAGGATGCGCCAGGCGGTCCCGGCGTCCACCGTCCCTGCGAGCGCCTCCGGCGGGGTGTGGGCGACGACGGTGGAGAGGAAGGCGTCGCCGAAGCGGGGGTCGCCGACGCGCGGCCGGAGCGTCTCCGCCAGGTCGGCGTCGCCCGAGGTGAAGAAGGCGGCGGCCAGGATGCCCTTGAGATTTTCATCTTCCGTTGAATCGAAAAGGGCCAGCATCGGCGCCCAGGCCGGTCCGCCGATCGCGCCCAGGGCGGCGGCCAGGTCGGCGGGGCTCCCCGTCCCGGACTCGAGCGCCCCGATGAGCGGCTCCACGGCGGCCTCGCCTACCTGACCCAGCACCCAGGCGGCGTCGGCGGCGAGCGCAGGGTCGTCGGAACCGAGTAGGCCGGCCAGCGGCTCCACGGCCGGTTTTTCGAACCGCGCCAGGAGGCGCCCCGTTTTTTCCCGGCTCTCCCCGGCGACGAAGGCGTCTACCAGCGCGGGCAAGGCCTCTCCGCCCAGGCCCAGGAGGTCCCGTTCGGCCCGGCCGGAAACGTCGGGGTCGTCGGAGAGGTAGTCGGCGACGAGCTCCTCCGGCGTAGCCGAGCAACCAGCCAGGAGTGCGGCGGCCAGGCAGGCGGCCAGGAGCTTGACAGCCCGGCGGCGGGCGGGTAACCTCATCTTTTGGCCGATAAAGGGAGGGTTCATGCGCATCAAGTCCTTGATGAATTCGAAGAAGGTCGTCGCCGGCGACGGGGTCCACCTGCGCGAGCTGGTCAATCCCGTCAACGACGAGGGTTTTACGGGGCGTTACAGCCTGGCCGAGGCGATTCTACTGCCGGGCTACAAATCGAAGAAGCACCGCCTGAAGACCCACGAGCTCTACTTCGTCGTCGAGGGCCACGCGGTCATCCACCAGGGTGAGGAGTCGGCCGTGATCGAGCAGGGGGACGCGGTGGAGATTCCGCCGGGGACGGTGCAGTGGATTGACAACTCCGGCGGCTCGGAGCCGTTCGTTTTCCTGTGCGTCGTGGACCCCGCCTGGCGTCCCGAGGACGAGGAGATTTTAGAATAGCTTCGAGTCCCCTGTAGGGGCGGGTGTCCACACCCGCCCGCGGGAGAGTCGGTGACCCTCTCTTTTTTAGGGGAAGCCCTCACCCCCATCCCCTCTCCCACAGGGAGAGGGGGATAGTTGCTCGCGCTTTTAGAATTGAACTGTTAGCTGTCCCCTCTCCCCTCTGGGGAGGCCTTCGAGGCACGGGCTAGGGTGAGGGGCAATCCTCTGCTATCAACTTCCTTGCCCAATCAATAAGTCTTTCTGGGGTTGTTGGGTGAATAATAATCCCAGTTTCATTTATACCGCTCCTTATAGGAGAACAATAGAATAGATATTTAGTTATATAGTTACCTTCTCTTAGTCGTTGTAAGTCATTATGTATCTTTTTATTGTTTTCTGGATCAACAGTTGCAAATACTTCTGCGCATATTTGTTTATCATCTTTTGATTCAATATCAAACCCTCCAGTTGTGCCGAGATGTGCAATGAATTTCTTCTCTGTGTAGATACTCTTTAGTTCGTCAATACCCCAAAAAGTAGTCAAGTATGTGAAGACCTGATTTACCTGTTCAATGAGGTTTAGTGGAGTATTTCCATCTTTAGGATGAACGCCAAAGGTAGTGAATTTAATATCTTTAAATAGATTCAAGCCATTATTACTATATGATAGAAGCTTTTTAGTTGTTTCGTCTATTGATGATAGGACAAGTTTAACATACGATTTCAACTCATCCTTTGAAGTAATTACTACTACCATAATAACTCCTTACAGCTCGTAAATCACCGGCACGACAAGAGGGCGGCGCTCCAGCTTCTTCTGGATGAACCGCCGCGTCTTCCTGCGCAGCCAATCGGCGAAAAGCTCCCGGTCCTCACGCACCTCGGGCTCGGCCTCCTCGATGAGCTCGTGGACCCGCGCCGCGACCTCGGCCAAGAGCTCCTCGTTCTCGTCAATGTAAACCAGCCCCCGCGTCACAAGCTCCACCTCGCGCAGGACCTCCCCGGTCTGGCGGCTGACGGCGACGATGATGACCAGGATGCCGTCGTCGGCCATCGTCCGGCGGTCGCGCAGAACGATGGGCCCCACATCGCCCACCCCCTTGCCGTCCACCAGGATGCGCCCGGCGGGCACCGGTTTCCCCCACCAGGCCCCCTCGGCGTCCATTAAAAGCCGCGCCCCGACGTGGGGGATGAGTATCTTCCGCTCATCGAGCCCCAGGTCTTCGGCCAGGCGCTTGTGTGCGTAGAGCTGGCGGTACTCGCCGTGGACCGGGATGAAGTATTCAGGGTTCGCCGCCCGCATCACCTCGTTCAGCTCGTCGGCGTAGGCGTGGCCGGAGACGTGGACCTGGGCCACCCCTTCGTAGAGGGCCCGGGCGCCGTGGAGGAAAATGCGGTCTATCAGGCGGCCGATAGCCACCTCGTTGCCCGGAATCATCCGGGCGGAGAAGATGACCAGGTCGTCCGCCTCGAGCTTGATGTGCTTGTGCTCCCCCTCGACGATGCGCGCCAGGGCCGAAAGCGGCTCCCCCTGGCTGCCGGAGACCAACAGGGTGAGGCGGCTGGACGGCAGCTCGCCCAAATCCTTCGTCGGGACCAGCATCCCGCCGGGAATCCGCAGGTATCCGAGCTCCAGGGCGATGCGGACGTTCTTTTCCACCGCGCGCCCGGAGACGACCAGGCTGCGGCCGGTCTCCTCGCAGGCGTCCACCACCCCCTGGATGCGGTGGATGTGGCTGGCGAAGGTGGTGAGGATTATCCGGCCCCGCGTTTCGCGGAAAGCCTCCAGAATCCCCTCCTGGGCCACGGTTTCCGACTGGGAGTGCCCGGTGAACTCGGCGTTGGTCGAGTCGGACAACAGGAGCCTGACTCCCCGTTTGCCGTAGTAGCGCAGCCGGGGGAGAGGGTCGTGGCGCCGGCCGACGGGGGTCGGGTCGAGCTTGAAATCGCCGGTGTGGAGGATGACCCCGGCGCGGGTCGTGACCGCCAGGGCCAGGCTGTCGGCGGTGGAATGGGAGACGGCGATCGGCTCGAATTCGAAGCCGCCGATGCTGAACTTCCGCCCGGCCTTTATCTCCACCCGCTCCACGTCGGGCGTATCCGGGAACTCGCGCAGCTTCCCGTCAATGAAGCCCAGGGTCAGACGCGAGCCGTAGAGCGGCGCCGGCACCCGGGGCAGAACGTAGGGCAGCGCCCCGATGTGGTCCTCGTGACAGTGGGTGAAGACGTAGGCCAGCAGCCGGTCGGTGTGAGCCTCCAGGTAGCTCGTCTCCGGGATGACCGAATCCACGCCGAGGAGTGTGTCGTCGGGGAAGGCCTGACCGCAGTCCACGACCACGATGCCCGAGTCGTCCTCCAGAAGGAGCATGTTCTTGCCGAACTCGCCCACCCCGCCGAGGAAGGTGAGCGCCACGCCGCCCGAGGGAAGCTCGCGCTCGAGGGTTTCCCTGCGCTCCTCGAGCTCGCCGGTGGTACGAATCGTATCCAAGCTTACCTCTTGCGATAAATGGTAAAAGCCGTCCAGGCGCGCCGGGCGGCCCAACGGCTACGGCGGAAGAGCCAACCGTCGAACCGGGAGAGGAGCTCGGCCAGGCCGCGGGTGAGGCCGCTCGATCCGAACAGGCGTTCCGCGAGCACCGGCAGCGCCGCCGTCAGATACCACGGGGTGACGTCGGTCCCGCCCCCGAGGCTCATCCCCTCCAACTCCTCCAGGGAGGGGTAGCGGGCGAGCCCGCGCCGCCGGGTAAAGAGGGAGCGGTACGCGCGCAGGAGGGGGTGCCGGTCCAGCGGCTCGAGGAACACCGCCGTCCCGCGGGGCTCCAGGACCCGCCCGATCTCGGCGAAGGCTCTCTCCCTGTCCAGGTGCAACAGAATCGAGTTCCCGTACACCAGGGAGAATGCGCCGTCGGTGAAGGGCAGCCGCTCGGCATCGGCCAGCAGAACCGCCGCCCCCGGAGCGGCGGACCGCGCGGTGTTCAATCGCCGGAGTGAAAGGTCTATCCCCACCACCGCGGCGCCCTTCCCCGCCAGATACGCCATCTCCCCACCGTGTCCGCAGCCCAGCTCCAGGGCGCGCCGTCCCCGGATTTCCCCCAGCGCCTCCCTCCACCGGTGGCGCAGCCCGACCACGGCGACGGACCTCCCCGCGGGTTCTCCGAGGGCGAGGCTGGTGAGCGGTCCCGGGTCCCGCTCCGCGCCGAAGAAACGGCGCAGCTCGCCGATTCTCCCCTCAGCGCTCAAGGTCTTTCCCCCGGTACCCGGCGAGGCAGACCCAGGCGTGTCTCCGCGCCCAGAGGCTTTTGGCGAAGAGCAGAGCGTCCAGACGGTTGAGGAGTCGGGCCGTCCCGCGCCAGAAAGCGCCGTCCACCCCCGCGGCGGCCAGGGGCAGAAGCGCCGCCGAGGTTAGACCCGCGGGTCGCAGCTCATACCCGCCACCCAGCCGATCCGCGTCCAGCTCGGCGTAGTCGAGGTAAGACGCTACGTCCTCCCTGTTCTTCAGGCTCCGGCGGTAGGGCTTCAGGAGCGGGTGCCGGTCCAGCGGCTCGATCAAAATCAAGCGGCCCCCGGGCCGGAGGACCCTCTGAACCTCGGCGAAGGCCCGCCCGCGGTCCATGTGGACCAGGACGGAGTTGCCGTAAACGATATCGAAGGAGCGGTCGGGGAAGGGCATACAGTGGCAATCACCGGCTACGACGGCGACCGCGATCCCGGCTTCCTCCGCTTTTTGGGGGATCTGGGATAGCCGGGTGAAGGCGAAGTCCACCCCCACCGCCCGGGCACCCCTCAGTGTGAATTCAATCAGCTCTTCGCCGTAGCCCGCGCCCATCTCTAGCAGCCTCTTTCCGGCGATTCCGCCCAGCATCTCATCCCGGAGCCCCTCCAGCCCCAGGATCGCCCGCCGCAGGCCCAGCCCCCGGCCTTTGGCCAGCCGCTCCAGGTCCCCGTCTGGTAACCTCTCCCGGTCGTAGAACTCCTTGGCCTTATCGCGGTCGGGAGGCCGTTTCACTAAAGACCCCCGTGCGAGCTGGAGGCGGCCTCCCACGCTGCCTGGCTCCCCCGAAATACCGACCGGCAGATGCCGAGGACGGACGCCGTGTTCACCATGACGAAGTGGCCGGGAAGGGCCAGGAGGCGGCCGAGGCGGGATTTCGGTCGCCAGCCGAAAGCCATCGCTCCCCAGGCGACACCGCCCCACAGGAGCCCGCCTCCCAGGACCAGCGCCGCGACCAGCATCGCCGTGTCGCCGGAGAGTGCCGGCGGAATCGCCAGGCCGAGGGCGGCGAGGTAGAAAAAGGGCACAAGCCAGCGCAGGAATTTGTGGAAAAAAAGTCGCAGCCCCACCGACGGCCGCCGCCAGCAGCCCCGGAGGTGGAAGTAACCGCCGAAATCGTGGGCGATCATCCGGACCTTGCGTCGGAATTCCTCGCCTGCGTCCACCGCGGTGCGCTCCCAGGCCACCGCCTTGGGCACCCAGGCCACCTGGCGGCCCCCGACGGCAATCGCGAGCGGGACGATGGAGTCGTCGGCCCGGTGGGCCGGCACGTCGGGGATCAGCTCCCGCCGGGCGGCGTAAATCGTGCCCGCCCCCATCAGCATCGTGCCGGAGAGCGATTCGGCGGCCTTGATGGCGTCCTCGTAGCGCCAGTACAGCCCCTCGCCGGCGGCGGTGCCCGACCGCTCCGTCCCGAGCAGGCGCAGGCGGCCGCAGGCGGCGCCCACCCGGGGATCGGCGAAAACGGCGGCCAGCCTCCGCAGGGCGTCCGGTTCGTAGCGCGAGTTGGCGTCGGAGAAACAGATGACTTCGGCGTCTTCGGCGGCGGCTATCCCCCGCTTCAGGGCGTTGACCTTTCCCTCCCGCCTCTCCTGGCGGATGAGGCGCACCCGGGGGTCGCCCGTTCCCGAGACCACCCCGTCGGTGCCGTCGTCCGAGGCGTCCGAAATGACGTAAATCCGCAGCCTGTCGGGGGGATAATCGCTTTCCAGGACGTTGGCGAGCTTGTCGGCGATGACGGTCGCCTCGTTGTGGGCGGGAATCAGAAGGGCGAGGGATGGCAGGTGGCTGAAATCGGCCTGGGGCCGTCTGCGGCGGACGAGGCCGATCAGACCGATGAGGAGGGGATACCCGATGTAGACGAAGGCGATGAGACCGAAGAGAGACCAAACGGCTGCCGTCATCCAACCCGCCCTAGGGTAGCCGGCTCCAGTCGTCCGCGGTTGTTCCCCCCCGGCCCGGTTGGGCGACGGTCGCGCCCGCCTCCTCCATCTCCGCGACGAGTGGGGGCAGGCTGCGGAGGAGTTTTTTATATACCGCGTTGCCCAGAACACCGATGCCGGCGAAGACGAGGGAGTAGAACGGGGGTCCCAGGACGCACCCGAAGAGCGTCGCCAGGAACTCGTCCTCGACCAGGCCCGCCTCGATCGAGCCGATGATGTACGCCGCGTAACCGATCAATCCCAGCCCGCCCAGGACGATCCAGAATCCGAAGAAGAGGAAACGGAAAAGGGAGGCGGATTCCAGACCCAGCAAACGGTACCGCATGTGCACCTCCGCCTAGTACTCCTCGTCATGGGCGGCGAGGATGTCCGCCCCCAGCGCCAGGGCGGCGGCGTCGAAGGCCCTCTCCGCCGACCCGAAGGCCCCGTCCACGCGCGCCATGTCGTTGCGCCACGTCTCGACGTCCCCCGCCGCAAGCTCCACGGTCTCGGTATCCCCCTCCGCCGGGAGGCCCGTCGGGAGGCGACCCTCCCACTCCCGCGTCACCTCGTTCAGGAGCTCGAACGCCCCGCGGATTCCCTCGGCTGCGGCGATCTTCCCCTCGGCGAGGCGCCGGGCGGTTTCGGGAGTCTCTACCCTCCCGAGCTCCTCCGTCGCATTCTCCGCCCTGCGCAACAGCTCCCGGGTCTCCTCCGAGTCGAAGGGCAGGCGGTACCCGTACCCCTCGCCGATGCGGAGCCGCCTGCCGGTGTAGGCGTCCAGACAGGCCTGCAGCTCTGCGTCTGCGGGCGTGGCCTCGTTCTTGTAGCGCGTCAGCTCGTCGTAATCGCTCCGGCCGCAGCCGACTAAGATGACCGCCGCCACGAGCGTCCCAATCAAAGTCCGCGGCATGCCTCTAGCGCTCCCCCATGAGGATGAACTGGGACAGGAGCACCCGGCGGCCACGGGTGAACTCGCCCTCGACCTTTTCCACGGCTTCGGTGAAGTTCTTGCAGGAGAGGGCGATCCACTCGGAGTGGTAACCGGGCAGCCCCTCCTCGTCCTCCAGGGAGAAGATGTACACCTTCAGGAAATCGTCAATGAACGACTGGAGGTCCGCCTGGAGGGTGGCTAGCACCTCGATTTTCAACTCCAGGAACTCCGCGATGTTTTCCGTTTTGTAGTGGGCGCTGGCGAAGAACTCACCGAACTCGTAGGCCTTCTCCTGGTAGGTGAGCGCCTCGTTTAAAAGCCCCGGGACCTCGCGGCCGACGATTTCGGGGGCCAATTGGGCGATGTCGTCGGCCCAGCGGCGTACCTGCTCGGTCAGGAGCAGCACGTCCGCATCCGGACCGTCCATCTCCTCGTGGTAGCGCTTCACCTCTTCGAGCTTGGATTCCCTCTCGCCGCAACCGGCGATCAGCAGAAAGAAGAGGAGGAGCGCCATCGGCAACGGGCGGTGCTGAACCATCGTATCTCCGGTGGATAATTAGCGTGTCTATCTTACCAGAGGACCCGCCCCTCGGCAAGACGGGCCCCCGGCTGCGTTGTTCAATCCGTCCGCGCCGTGGTATACTTGGATGGAGGAAATGGCGACGGCGCGTGGGTTGGCGGGCGGAGCACGGGACCGCGGCCTCGATCCGTCCGCGCACATCGGTCGGGATCCGGTGCCCCCTATGTCCCTTCGTCTGGCCTTCGACGCGACCGAGGCGTTCCGTCCGCGGCCCCAGGGAATGGGGCGGTACTGCGACGAGCTTCTCCGCGCCTTGGCGAAAAACCCCCGCGTAGAGCTGACCCTCTTCTGCCGGAGCGTTCACCGGCCGGTGGTCGAGAGGCTCGCCGTCTGGGGTTCCCCGCGGTGCGGGACGTTTTTCAGGCGCCGGCGGTTCGGGGTGGAGGCCGACCTGTGGCACGGTCCGGCCAATCGGCTGCTGTACCGAGGCTCTTTACCCTCCGTCCTGACGCTGCACGACGTGGCCCCCCAGCTGGGTTACGCCAGGGACAGGCGCCGCCAGCTCGCCCGCGAGACGGCCCGGGCCGCCGCAGTAATCACGCCCAGCCTTCATTCCGCCCGCGGGATTTCCGCCCAGTTCGGTCTTCCCGACGGGATGGTTCGGGTGATACACTGGGCGCCGCCCTCGGGTTTCGAACCGCGACCGTCCGAAGATGTGGAGGAGGTATGTGGGCACTACGGGCTCCGACCGGGGAGGTACATCCTCCACCTGGGCTCCCGGGTTCCCCGCAAAAATCCACGGGCCATCTTCGGGGCGCCCCGGGGGCTGTTGGAGGAGTTCGATCTCGATCTCGCGGTGAGCGGGGAACCGCTGGCCGGCGAGGGTGAGCTGACCGACCCGCTGGGCGGGAGGATTCGCCATTTGGGATACCCGGAAAATCTCCCCGCCCTGTACACGGGGGCCGCGGCGCTCCTGTTTCCCTCCTTCGAGGAAGGCTACGGCTTCCCGGCGGTCGAGGCGCTGGCCTGCGGCTGCCCCGCCGTGCTGGCCCGGGCGGGGGCTCTGCCCGAGGTCGCCGGCGAAGCCGCAAGTTACTGCGATCCGGAGTCCGTGGAGGACGTGCGCCGCGCCCTGCGCCGGGTGCTCGAGGACACCGCTTTCGCCGAAAGCCTTCGCCGCCTCGGTCTGGAGATGACCCGGAGGAGCTGGGCTGATGTGGCTGACGACCATCTCAAGTTGTACGATGAAATCACAAACCTTACCCGTTGAGGAGCGAACCGTGAAATTTACCATTATGACGTTGGCCGTGCTCGGATTTTTAGTCCTGGGTTGCGAGCACGAAGCGATCGAGCAATCGGGGGCGGAAGCCAGCTACCTGAACGACTGCCGCTCCTACGATCTGCTCCTGAAGGACCTGCTGGGCACACTGTCCTCGGAGAGTGTAAAAGAGCTGCTCACGAAGAGCGACGAGCTGGGTATGACCGTCCCGGTGGACGAGGGATTGCTCGGCGCGATAGAGGCGCCGGTGGAGAATCTGCGTCTCTTCAACCTCACCGCCCCCGAGAGCCTGGCCGAGCTCGGTGAGGAACGCACATCGGCCTACGAAGCCGCCATCGCGGCCGCCGACGTCCTCTCCGACGCCAAGGAGGCTTACGAGGACTTGGTTCTCGAGTACGAGGGCGGTTCCATGGATCGAATCACCCGTCAGGAGCGCGTCAGGGAGATTCTGGACACGTACCGAGACGCCGTGACGGACCTGCAATCGGCCGAGGAGATTCTGCCGAAACTCCTGGCGTCGGTCAACGAGAAGCCTTGACGCGCGGGGGTTTTTAAGTTAAAAATCGCTACGGGTTAATCACGTTAAATAGAGACATATCGGTACGATCGAAGGAGGAGATTATGCGGAAGGCTGTCCTTGTGCTGTTAGTCCTCGTCGCGGTGAGCTTCGCCACCCAGCGCATGGTGGTGCTCGAGGGTTTCACCAACTACACCTGCCCCAGTTGCCCCTCGGCGGACGCGGCGTGGGAGGCCATTGACGCTCAATACCACGAAAACATGATCCTCTGCGAGTGGCACATGAACTGGCCCGGAGCCAGCGATCCTTTCTACCTCTACAATCCCGTTGACCAGAACAACCGGCGATCCTTATACGGGGTCAACTCCGTCCCCGACACCTACGTGGATGGGACCAAGGTCAGCTGGAGCTCCGCCGGAGCTTACGTGGCCAGCCGGATTAACGTCCCAAGCCCGATGGACATCGTCCTCGACGGGAACATCACCGGCAGCGAAGGCTACCTTAGCGCCCGGTTCGAGTGGACCGACAGCGTTCCCGACGGCTACTACCGCGCATACTTCATCATCGTCGAGAAGGACCTCTCCGCCGGCGGTAGGCACTACAACTACACCATGCGCATCACCGAGCCCGATTACCCCGGCTGGCTTATCCCCGACAACGAGGGCGTCCACTACTGGACCCAGGAGTTCGACGTGGACCAGGTGTGGAAGGTGGACGACGTCATCGGCTACGTCATCGTCCAGAATTTCATGACCAAGCAGATCGTCCAGTCCGCCCGGGTGGACCTCGGTGAATGGCAGACCCCGGTCAAGGAGACGTCCTGGGGCCAGATCAAGGCGATGGAATACTAGCTCGACCGTCCGGACCGAATGGGCGGGGCGTAGAGTGTATCGTCCACCATGTTTGGGGACGACACCGAGATCGGACCGAATGGGCGGGGCGTAGAGTGTATCGTCCACCATGTTTGGGGACGACACCGAGATCGGACCGAATGGTCGGGGCGTAGAGTGTATCGTCCACCATGTTTGGGGGCGACACCGAGATCGGACCGAATGGTCGGGGCATCGAGGCCGGCCGACGATGAGTTCTGTATAATCCTCTCGATCGGGCTGAAGGGGCGGGGCGATGAGCCTCGCCTTTAAGTTATACTTGGTCCGATTAACTGCGCCCGTCGGGATAGCCGAATCCAGGAGAAGGTTGCGCTACGATGTGATAGTCGTGGGGGCCGGGCCCGCTGGTTCCAGCGCCGCCTATCACGCGGCTCGGGGGGGTCTGCGCGTGCTCCTTCTGGAGAAGCGCCAGCAGGTCGGTTTCCCGGTGCGCTGCGCCGAAGCGGTCGGACACGACGGGTTCGTCGAGGAGTTGGGCGACGACGGGGTCCTCTTCCCCGAAGGCCCGACGGGAGACCTCGCCCCGCCTTACCGCGCCGCCCATCTCCACGGCGGGATCACCGTCTCACCCGGGGGGAACCGGGCCCAGGTTCAAAAAAAAGGCGCCGGCTGGGTCCTCGAGCGGAAACTCTTCGATCTCCATCTCGCCGAGCGGGCCGCCGGGGCCGGGACCGAGCTTTGGGTCAAATCACAGGCTCTCCGGGCCGAGCGGGACGGCGCTCTGTGGCGGGTCGGGGTGCGCCGTCCGGATCGGGAGGAGACGGTGGAGGCCCCGGTACTCGTCGGCGCCGACGGGGTGGAGGGGCTGGTCGGACGCTGGACGGGTCTTTCCAGACACCTGCCTCCGGCCGACGTCCACGCCGGGGCCCAGGTGCTGGCCGCCGGCCTGCCCGCGTGGGTGGAGGACGACACCGTTTACTTCCAACTCGGTTCCCGGGTCGCGCCCGGGGGTTACGCCTGGCTCTTCCCCAAGGGCCGGGGGACGGCGAACGTCGGGCTCGGAATCCCGGGCAACCAGTCGAGGACGGCGCAGGCTTACCTGCGCGACTTCCTCTCCGAGAACTTTCCGGGAATTTCCGTGCTGGAGGAGGTTCACGGCTGCGTTCCCACGTCGCCGCCGCCCCGGGGCTTCGTCGGTGAGGGCTGCATGCTGGCCGGTGACGCCGCGCGGCAGGTGGACCCCTTTTCCGGCGCGGGGATCAACTGGGCCGTGGAGGCCGGGCGGCTGGCCGGGGAGACGGCGGTCGAGGTTATCAGCTCCGGCATTGAGCCCACGACCAAGACCCTAAAAATTTACGAGAAACGCTGGCGGGAGCGGCACGGGCGGGAGCACCGCCAGCTCTACAAAATCAAGGCCCTGGTCACGAGCCTCGCCGACGACGAGATAGACCAGGCCGTGGCGGCCCTGGCGGCCGGGGCGGCGAAGGGCGAGCTGGGGGAGATATCCCCCTTGAGAATCATCGGCTACGCCCTGAAAAACGCCCCGGGACTGGTTTTGAAAATGAGGCACCTTCTCTAGGCGGTGTTTTTGGTGGTGACGAAATTCAGGGCCTTCGTGGAACTGGCGCGGCCGACCAACATGCTGCTCGTGTTCGCCGCCGTCGTTTTCGGCACCGCCCTGGCCCTGCCACCCGGCGCGTGCCCGACATCCGGTTGGTGGGAAGCCCTCGGCCCGCTGCTTGCCGCCGCGGTCGCCCTGAGCCTCGTCGCCGCGGGGGGGTACGCCCTCAACGACCGGATGGACCTCGCCATTGATCGGATCAACCGCCCGGAGCGCCCCCTGCCGGCGGGACACCTCTCGCCGCGCTCCGCCGTCGTTTTCTGCGTCTGCGCCTGGGCCGCGGCAATCGGGCTGACCTTCTTCGGCCCCCCGTCGGGGTACATCATCGTCCCCTTCTGCATCCTCCTTTCCGTCATTTACGCCATGCGCCTCAAGCACACCGGTCTCGCCGGGAACCTGGCGGTGGCGCTGATGACATCATTGGCCCTGGCCTACGGCGCCACGGCGGCGGGCGGGTTGGACCGCGTCATCCCCCTGGCCGCCCTGGCCTTTCTGGTGAACCTCTCCCGGGAGATTTTCAAGGACGTGGAGGACCTCCCAGGGGACGCCGAGGCCGGCGCGCGTACGCTGGCGGTGCGCCTGGGCGAGGGTCCCACGAGGCTCATCGGCGCCTCGGTCGCCTTCGCCGTGACGCCGGCCCTGGCGCTCTTCCATTTCTTCGACCGTCTCGCCTGGGTAGACGCCCTGGCAGTCGCCGTCGGGATGGCGCTGCCCCTCGTCGTCATCGGCGTCTACGGTCTTTCTCGGACGGGGGAGGCCGGGAGGGTGCAGCGCTGGTTGAAGGCTTCGATGTTCTGCGGCCTCGTGACCCTCCTCCTGGGTCGGACGGTTTACTGGCTCGCGGCGTCCGGTCGTCTCGGCTGACGGGGCGCCGAGACTCTTCCACGAACGGGTGGTGGAACATTCCCACGTTTATGTGTTACGATACTGCAATTGTAGTCTTTTTATCCCGATTCTTTTAAGGAGGGGTTGATGCGCAAACTCTTTATATTCGTTCTGATTCTCGCCGCGGGCTCCCTCGCCGCCGAAAAGACCACCGTGGCCTTCATCGGCCTGGAGGCCTCCGGGGTGAGCGAGGCCTCCGCCGGCGGGATCGCCGACACGCTCCTGGACGCTCTCATCAATACGAAGCGCTTCGAGATTGTGGAGCGGGACCGCCTGAACGCCCTGATGGAGGAGCAGGGTCTGGCGCTTTCCGGCTGCACCACCACGGAGTGCTTCGTCCAGGTCGGTCAGTTGGCCGGCGCGAGCAAGGTCGTGGTGGGCAAGGTGTCCAAGGTGGGCGAGACCTTCACCGCCACCGTCCGCGTGGTGGACGTTTTCCTGGGCAAGGTCGAGCTCTCCGAGTCGGCCGAGTCGAACAGCCTGGACGGTCTTTTATCCGTGACCCGGGACATGGCCGCCCGCCTGGCCGCGAAAATCCCCGTGGTCGGCACCGTGGTCTCGGTCTCCGGGGACACGGTCAAGCTGGACCTGGGCCGCCAGGAGGGCGTGAATGTGGGTGACATGGTGGAGCTCTACCGCCTGGGCGAGGAGTACTATCACCCCGACACCGGCGCCTTCCTGGGCCGCGACATCGAGGAGCTGGGCGAGGCGAAAATCACCAAGGTGCTGGCCGACGAGCTCTCGGAGGCAGCCTTTTCCGGTGACATTCCCCCCAGGACGGGCGACAAGGTGCGCCTGGGCGGGAGGATCGAGACCGGCGAGCATGAGGTGGTCACCACGATCACGACGCCCCGACCGCGGGGCAAAGGGCCCGGCTTCGGCGTCACCCTGAGCGCGCCCTTCCTATTCTCCATCAACGAGCTCTACAAGGATATGACCTCCGAATTCGACCGCGGCGTCCAGTTCGGCGGTACGCTCCTGGTCAACATCTTCCTCGGCCCCATCTTCTCCTTCGGCCCGTACTTCTCGTTATTGGCCTACAACGACTACTACGAGGACTCAGAGATGTACGCCGACCACAACTACATCGAGATGATCTTCGGCCTCGGGTTCAAGCTCACCTTCCTCGACCGCGGAATGGCGAGGCCCTGGTTCAAGGCCGGCATGGGGTACGCGATGTTCAACGGGGATTCGACCCTGTGGAGCTCGGATGCGGGGGAGTACAGCTATACCTTGACCGGCGGTGGCTTCGGTGTGGACGGCGGGTTGGGTGTGGATTTCTGGGTTTCCGACAATTTTTCCATCGGCGTCGGCGGCTTGTTCCACTACAACAGCGTGACCGAGGTCGAGGATGACGAGGGCTACCTCTACGATTTGAACGACTCCATCTACTCGGTGGGCGGCGTCCTGGACATCGGCATCTACTTCTAAAGCACCGGATACCAAAAAGGCGGCCCGCGGGGGCCGCTTTGCATTGGGGTATAGCAGAACCGGCGTGAGGTTCAGTGGCTGGGTTATTGTTGGTCCGTAGTTGGAGCGCCCGTTTCCCTCTCCCCGTGGGAGAGGGATTAAGGGTGAGGGC
>DATKYS010000037.1 GCA_035528375.1 bacterium | reverse complement strand
AGGTCCGCCCGTTTTCTTATAAAGCAGCCCTCACCCCCACCCCCGTCGGCGCACCCCTCCCACGGGGAGAGGGTACCGCTACACCCCTCACCCCGGTCCGAGCCTTGCATATTGCGATGACGTAGGGGCGGACCTTCAGGTCCGCCCGTTTTCTTATAAAGCAGCCCTCACCCCCACCCCCGTCGGCGCACCGCTCCCACGGGGAGAGGGGGAACGCGACCCTCACCTCCGCGTCCCCCCCCCCCCGGCGCTACCGGGCCCGGTGGGGCAACTTCGGCTCGCAATAATACTCGCCGTCCTCCCGAAGCCACAACAGCGGCGCGAGCGCCTTGAACCGCTCACGAAGCGTCCCCCACGAAATACCCCGGTCCACCTCCACCGCCACGATTTCGGCGACGTAGAGAGTGGCGCCGGGGAGCGGTTTGCGTTCCGCGACACGGCACTCGAGATGGGCCGGACACTCGGCGATAAGCGGCGGGGCGACCTTCCGCGACGGCTCGAGGGTGAGACCCAGGCGCACGATGCGGTCCAGGCCGGTATAGGCCGGCTCCCCGGATTGCCAGAAGGCGAGGGCCAGCCCCGTCGGAGCCAGGTTGACCACGAACTCCCGGGTTTTGGCGAGGTGCCGGTGGGCCAGGGTGCCCTCGGACAGGACCAGGCCCAAGAGCGGCGGCTCGTCGCCGAGGGGGAAAAGGCGGATCACCGGCTCCAGGTGCGGGTTACCGGCGTGGTCGGTGGTGGTGAGGAAGAAGGCCTGGGAGAAAAGGAGCGGCGTCTCCCAGCGGCGGGGGTCGGTGTCCTGGGGAACCTTCTCGGTCAAGGCGCCCCCCTAGGGCAGCTCGTGAAAAATCTTCTTCGACGGAACCCGGTCGGTCCTCTCCTCGGCGTAGGTCCCCTTCCCCACGGGCGCCAGGGCCACCGGGCGCTCGTCGGCCCCCAGGCTCAGCACGCGGCGCACCCCGCCCTCGTCGAAGGCGCCCACCCAGCACGAACAGTAGCCCAGGGAATGGGCGGCCAGGAGGAGATTCTGCACCGCGGCGGCGGTGTCCTGCAGGCAGTAAAGCTCCCGCCCGCGGTCTCCGTAACGCCCGGCCGACACCTCCGGCAGCGCCACCACCACGACGATGAGCGGCGCGTCGGCGATGAACATCTGCCCGTAGGCCGCCTCGCCGAGGTGGACCCTTGTCCCCCGGTCCCCCACCAGGATGAAACGCCAGGGCTGGCGGTTGCCCGCCGACGGGGCCCAGCGCAGGGATTCCTTCAGCAGCTCCACGTGCTCCGCGGGGAGTGCCTCGCCGGTGAAGTCGCGGCAGGAGCGCCTCGCCAGGATGGCATCTATCACGGGATTCATGCGGTCACCGGCTCCTTTTTTAGGGCGGCGGCCCGGACCAGGCCGTGAAAGAGGGGATTCGGCGAGAGCGGCCGGCTGGTGTACTCGGGGTGGAACTGGCTGGCCACGAAGTAGGGGTGGCCGGGCAGCTCCAGCACCTGCATGATCACACCGTCGGGGGTGGTGCCCACGAAGCGCATCCCCTTTTTCTCGAACATCTCGCGGTAGTCGTCGTTGAACTCGAAGCGGTGGCGGAACCGCTCGGTGACCTCGGTGCGGCCGTAGAGCTTGGCCACCGCGCTCTTCGGGTCCAGGCGCACCTTGTGGCCCCCCAGACGCATGGTGCCGCCGAGCCTGGATTTCTTCTTCTGTTCGGGGAGGAGGTGGATGACCGGGTGGGGCGTGCGGCTGTTGACCTCGGTGGTCTGGGCGTCCTCGAGGCCGCAGACGTGGCGCGCGAACTCCACCACGGCGAAGTGGAAGCCGTAGCAGATGCCCAGGAAGGGCAGCCCCCGCTCCCGGGCGTACTGGATGACCTGGATCTTGCCCTCCACCCCCCGGGCGCCGAAGCCGCCGGGGACGATGACGCCGGCCGTGTCGTCGGGCAGCAGCCGTTCAACGTCCTCGGGCCGCGCTATCTCCGTTGTGTCCACCCACACCGGCTCCACCCGGACCCCCAGCGCCACCCCCGAGTGCTCCAGGGCGTTGACGATGCTGATGTAGGAGTCTTTCAGCGTGGCGTACTTGCCGGTGATGGCGATTTTGACCACGGGGAGGTCCCCGGCCTGCACGTGCTCCACGTAGGAGTGGAGCGGCGGCTCGGTCTTACCGTTGGTCGGAATCGGCATGGAGAGCTTGAGCCGCCCCGTCACCAGCCAGGCCAGCCGCTGGAGGTCCAGCACGTAGGGCAGGGCGTAGATGCTGGGCAGGTCCGGCGAGCTGATGACGTTCTCCTGGGCCACGTTACAGAAGAGGGCGATCTTCTGCCGCACCTTCGGCGCGACGCCCTTGGGGCTGCGACCCACCACGATGTCGGGCTGGATGCCGGTCTCGAGGAGCTTTTTCACCGAGTGCTGGGTCGGCTTGGACTTCTGCTCCCCCGAGGCCTCGTTGTAGGGGAGCATGGTGACGTGGGCGAACATGACGTTCTCGCGCCCCTCGGCCACGAAGAGCTCCCGCGCCGCTTCCACGAAGTGCAGGTTCTCGATGTCGCCGATGGTGCCGCCGATTTCGATGAGCACGATGTCGTAGGGCCGCGAGCTCGCCATCGTGCGGATGAAGTGCTTGATCTCCCCGGTGACGTGGGGGATGACCAGCACGTCGCGCCCCAGGTAGTCCCCCTTGCGCTCCTTCTCCAGCACCTTAGAGTAGAGCTTGCCCGAGGTCAGGTAGTTGTCAGCACAGAGGTCGCAGTCGAGGAAGCGCTCGTAGGTGCCGAGGTCCATGTCGCACTCGGTGCCGTCGTCCAGGACGAAGACCTCGCCGTGCCGGTAGGGGTTCAGTGTCCCCGCGTCATAGTTGAGGTAGCCGTCAATCTTGATCTGGCTCACCGAGAAGCCGTAGTGCTTCAGGAGGTGCCCCAGCGACGCGGAGAAGACCCCCTTTCCCACCCCGGACATCACCCCTCCGGTGATGACGATGTACTTCGTGCGCCCGATGCGGTATTTCTCCGGGAAGAAATCCACGTCCTCGATATCGTCGGTCTTGGCGCTGATGCTCTCGAAATCGAACAGCCCTTCCATCGTCCGTTCCCCCGCCTCGCTTGGAGCTTGCAGAACCGGTTTTTTCGCGCCGGTTTGGTTAATCTACGGGAGTATAGGTTAACAAAAAAACCGCGTGTGCGCCACGGGTTATTTTTCGTAAATTTCGGTCCGATCGGGGGTATCTGCGCCTGGGACGACCGTCCACTATCGCCCGCATATCGCAACCCGCGAGGCACGGGCCCCCCTCTCCCTTCCAGGGAGAGGCTCGCCTACGGGCTAGGGTGAGGGTCGGGGCTGGAATCGTAGTAAACCCATTGGGCACGGACCGTCGAGAGGACCGCCTCAAAAAAGCGGGCCGATCTAAACGGCGCGCCGTCGGTCGGCCCCTACGTCATCGCAAACGGCGTTGCTAGCGGGTCGAGGGCCGCCCCATACCGACCCACCGTCACCCGGCGGTCGGAGGCCGGTTCACGCGGATTTTTTTCTCGGTGAGGAGGATCGCCGTGCTCCAGACGAGCCCGCCCAGGGCCATAATCTGGGGCGCGCACAGACCCAGGAATAAAACCGGGTCGTCCGCCCGCAGGAAGCCGAGGCCGAACCAGAGGAGGGCCAGGGCGGCCACCAGGACCGCGCTGAACGGGCGGGGCGCCAGGCGTTTTTTTAGAAAAACGCCCCCGAGGCCGATCAAAAGACACCCCAGGGCGAAGTAGACCTGGACCGGGTGGATGGTGTAGGCGGCGGAAATCCCCGGCATGAAGGCGGCCGCGGGGCCGAACGCGAACAGCGGGACGAGGACGCCGTACTGACCGGGCCCGAGCGCCCAGGGGACGTCGCCCGCCGCGCCCCAGGCCGAGCCGTCCAGCAACGCCCCGATCCACACGGGGGCCATGGCGAAGGTGAGGGTGACAGCCCCCGCGGCCACGGACGGCCACGGCGCGTCACCCCGCCTCCTGGTAAAGAACCAGAGGGTCGCCAGCCCGACCGCCAGGCCCGGCCAGAAGCAGCCGCCCAGATAGGTCCACGACCGGACCAGATGGCCCTGCCCCAGGTAGCTCGGGAGGAAGACGATGTACTCGACCGCCCGCGCCGCCGCCAGCCCGACCACGAGCGCTCGGAGGTAGTCGGTCGTCGCCCGCCGCCACGACCCGCCGGAAAATTTCCCGTAAAGAAACCAGCCCAGAAGGCCGGCTAAAAGCAGAGCGGCGAAGAGGGTCCGCATCAGAACCTCTCCGCCGAAGAGCGGGATCCACTTGAACATCACTCGCCGTGCTCTTGCAGGGAACCGCGCTCGGACTCGAGCTCCCCGAGCCGGGCCTCGATTTCGGCCAGTCTGGCGTCCACCTCCGCTATCTTCTCCTGGACGGCGGCGGTGTCGGCCTCGGGCTTGGCCAGTTCCTTCTCCAGGCCCTTGCGCTCGTCCCGGAGCTCATCGCGCTCCTTCTCCAGGTCGCGTTTTTCCTTATCCACGCCCCGGGTGAGCGCGTCCACGACGTTGCCCCGGAGCTTGTCGAAATCCTTGCGAAGTGCCTCCGGGACGTCCGGGGGCGACTGGTCGAGGGTCGCTCGGGCGGCGGTGAAATCGTCCATCTCGTACTGGGACGCCGCCTTGGCGTAAAAAATTACGGCCCGGGCGGCGGAGAACCCCGCGGACAGGGCGGCCAGCGCCTCGTCCGCCTTCTCGACGGCCACGGAGTAACGGTCGGAGTTGTAGTTGGCTAAAACCAGGGCGGGCCAGGCGAACTCGAGGGGCCCGCCCCCGTCTATGGCCCCCTGCGCCAGCCGGACCGCCGTGGAGTCGCTCTCCTCCTCGAGGGCGTAGAGGTAGGCCAGGTGCGCGGTCAGCACCATGTCGGAGTCGCCGCCGTGGCGGATGCCGTTCTCGTAAACGTCTATCGCCTCTCTCAGGTCGCCCAGCGCCTCCCAGGCGAATCCCCACTCCCGGAAAGCGTCCACGCCGTACCCCAGGTCGGCCGCCCGCTCGAAGGAGGCGAGGGCGTCCCGCTGCTTCCCCTGGGCGACCAGGGCTCGGGCCAGGAAGAAATGCCCCGCCCCCTGCTCGGGCTTGATCTGCACGGCCTGGGTCAGGTACTCGACCGCCGTGGCGGGGTCGCCGGTCTTCAGCTTGAGCTTCCCCAGCTCCAGGTTGGCGCCGTAGTGGCGGCCGTCGAACTTGAGCGCCTCGAGGAAGGCGCCCTCGGCGCGCTTATCCTGGGAGCCCTCCAGGTACTCGATGCCCTGGACGTAGTTCACCTCGGCCGTGGCGCGCGGGACGAGCTCGTAGCCGGGGACGTAGGTCTCCGCCTTCTGTATCTCGCGCAGCGCCTGGGAGTAGCGGCGGTCCGTTAAAAGGACCAGCCCGAGCTCCACCTGGGCATGCGCCTGGTTGCTGATGGTGTCGGCAATCTCCTGGTCTATGAGCGACTGGAGGTCCACCACCTGGGGCTGGAGATTGTCCAGGTTGGCCTCGAGGACGGGGTCTCCGTCGGGGGGCAGGAGGTTCCGGGCCGTGGCCAGCGCCTCCTCGGCCTGCTTGGCCAGAATCTTGGCCTGCTCGCCGTTGCCGGCGCTGGTGCGCAGGCGGTTCAGCTTCTCCTGAACCAGCGCCACTTCGTCTTCCACGCTGGGGTTCTCGGGCAGCCCGTCACCGGCGAAGAGCTTGTGCATGAGGCCCAGGTAGTTCATGGCCGAGTAGAAGTGGCACTCGGCCAGCTTGATCTGGGCGATGGTCACCTGCCAGCCGGCGATTTCGCCGAGGCGGGACAGGTTCTCCTCGTACTTGATCCGCGGGTCGTCCTCGCCCTCCTCGGGCACGGGGAAGACGGGGGGCTTGTCCCTGGCGTCCTGAATGGCCTCCCGGACGCGCTCCTCGCCGTTCTGAATGGCCCGAACGTCGCGCTCGATGAGCTTGAGGGCGTCCAGGGCCTGGTCGTGGTTCCCGGCGGCGCGCTCTTCGGCGGCGGCGGCCAGGGCCGCCTCGATGGCGTCCAGCTTTTCGCTGGATTGGTACACGAGTTCCTGGGCCCGTTCGATGGGGTCCGCCGACGCCAGGGAGAACGCCCCCAGCACCAGAAGAATCGGAAAAATCCGTTTGAAAGCTTTGGCCATCCGGCCCTCCGACCTTTCGGGGGCACGAGGTGTGCCCTTTTTGGGTAAGTATACCGTCAAACGGCGGACATTGCCACCCCGGCGGGGGATAACCGCGTTCCGGTTTAGCGGCGGGACCGCCATGAATCCCCTCCCCCCTCTGGGGGGAGGGCTAGGGAGGGGGGTAAACCGGCGGGGATGGAATCCCCGCCCTACATTTATAAGCAACGACAACTCGCCGTAGGGGCGACCGTCCACGGCCGCCCGCGGGCCGACCTAAACGGCGCGCCGTCGGTCCGCCCCTACGTCATCACAATTCTGTGAATAAAAAAAACCGCCGGCTCGCGGCGTTAACTCCTCGACCACAAACGACTCACCCCGCGGAATCGGGGTCCAGCGCCCCGCGCTTATATCGTGCCCCTGGAACAAAAAAACCGCTCGCTCGCGGCAGTAACCCCTCGAATACAAACGACTCACCCCGCGGAACTGCCACCGGCTGCCAGCCGGTGGTGCCGAAGGGGGGACTCGAACCCCCACGAGGCGAACCCCACTAGACCCTGAATCTAGCGCGTCTGCCAATTCCGCCACTTCGGCTCCGAGAGGGGCATTATAGTGTCGGGAGGGGGCCAAGTCAAGCGCCTCAATGGTACTCGAATGATGACTGTAGTCTGTAGACAAATACTAGTAGAAAGTTACAATGAAAGTAGTCTAAAAGGAGGCGATATGGGATATAGACCAGGACAGAAGGTACCTATAACTGGCATTTACCGTTGCTCTAATTGCGGCAGTGAAAGGGCTCTATCAAAAGGAGAGACATTCCCTCCCTGTAGTTGTGGAAAGACCGACTGGGTGCTGATTCGAGCTACAAAACCCTAAAACCTAGTTGTACGGCCGCCACAGGGGCTGGTCTCCACCGGCCCCTTTTACGTACCGGATGAGGTACAATCTTCCGGACTGAAAACACCCCCCGTGAGGTGACCATGACCTACCTGGCGCTCGCCCTGGGCATTGTCTTCAACGCCGGGGCCAACATCCTGATGAAGGTGGCGATGCGCGGCATCGGCACCCTGGACTCCCTCGGCCTCGGGCCCTACGTCAAGGGGATGCTCACCAGCGGCTGGCTGTGGGGCGGCCTGGCGAGCTTCGCCGCCGCCCTGATCTTCTACACCTACGTTTTGTCGAAGATGAACCTCTCCGTGGCCTACCCCGTCTTCACCTCCGTGGGCTTTGCCATCGTCATCCTCGTCAGCGCCCTCATGCTCCGGGAGCAGATAAGCTGGTGGCAGGTTGCGGGCTTCGTGCTCATCATCGCCGGGGTGTGGCTGGTCGTGGCCAAGCAGGCGGTCGCCTGAATTGAAACGGATTTTACTGACCAACGACGACGGGGTGGATTACCCGGGGCTGGCGATACTGGCCGATGCGCTCGCCGTGCTGGGCGAGTTGACCGTCGTGGCGCCCGACGGGCCGCGCTCCGGCTCCTCCATGGCCGGCTCCTTCCACGGCGTCCTGACCGTGGAGGAGAGGCGTCTCTGTAACGGGCTCGCCGCCACCGTCCTGGACGGCTTCCCGGTGGACTGCGTCCGGTTCGGCCTGGTGCGGATGGGCTCTCCACCCGATCTGGTCGTGGTCGGGATCAACCACGGGCTGAACCTGGCCTCGGACCTCCACTACTCGGGAACGGTGGGCGCGGCCCGGGACGCGGCGCTGTGGGGTATACCCTCCCTGGCCGTCTCCTCCGGCTCCCTGGACGGCTCCGGCCACTGGGGGAGGCCGGAGGAGGAGGACCTGCGGCGGGCCGCGGCGTGGGGCGCGGACATCGCGCGGAAAATACTCGCGGAAGGCCTGGAGCCCGGCCACTTTTTGAACCTGAACGTCCCCGCCGGGGCGCACGGACCGGTGCACGGCCTGAGGGAGACCACGCCGGGGGACATCGTCACCGCCATCGGCTTCCGCGAGGAGCCCGGAGGGGTAAGCCTCTACGGCTACGACGACCCCCCCGAGGGGCAGCATCCCTCCAGCGACGTCGCCGCCATACTCGCCGGTTACGCCTCGCTCTCCCGCCTCGACACCGGCTGCGCGAGCCCCTGCTGGAAGGTCGCGGAAAACGAAGTCATGCCCCGGCAAAAAGATGGATAGACCGCGCATCCTGGTATCCAACGACGACGGCTTACACTCGAAGGGACTTCTCTCCCTGGCACGGGAGCTCGATCCCCTGGGCGATATGCTGGTTTGCGCCCCCATGTACGAACGCTCCGGCGCGGGACATTCCATCACCATCCACAAGCCGATCCGGGTCGAACGGGTCTCCATCTCTCCGGAGATCCAGGCCTGGGCCGCCGACGGCTCGCCCGCCGACTGCGTCAAGTACGCGGTCAGCAACCTCTACGAGAACGAAAAACCGGACCTGGTGGTCTCCGGCGTCAATTTAGGTCTCAACCTGTCCACCCATATCTTCTACTCGGGCACACTAGGCGCGGCCCTCGAGGCCACGATGCTGGGTATCCCCAGCGTCGCGGTCAGCCTGGGCCACTTCGGCGCACCACTGGACCCTCCGTCGGTGGAGAACTCCCTGGAGCACGCCGCCCGCCTCGCCGCCCGGCTGACGCTGCTCGTCCTCGAGAGGGGCATTCCCCCCCACAGCTGCCTCAACGTCAACATTCCCAACATCCCGCCCGCCGAGCTCCGGGGGATAAGAATCACCCGCCACGGCCGCTTCATCTTCCAAACCCGCTACCAACTGGACGAGGAAACCGGCGGCTGGCTTCTGCGCGGCCCGATGTCCGACACAGACGACGACAACCCGGAGCTGGACCACCGCGCCGTCCGGGACGGGTTCGTCTCCATCACCCCGCTCGACCTCGACCTGAACGACGCGGTCCTCTTCGACCGGATGCGTGGCTGGGAGCTGGACGGGCTCCGGGAAGGTTGACACCCGACCGTCCGATGAGCTACATTACCCCTGCGGGCCGTTAGCTCAATTTGGCAGAGCAACTGACTCTTAATCAGTGGGTTGGAGGTTCGATTCCTCCACGGCCCACCACGGGGGCCGGATAAGCCCCCTTCTCTTCGATACACTAAAAAGTTGCCCGGAGCTAATGCTCCGGGTCTTGTGGGCAACCATGAACACCTGTGGGTGCATCTGGCCGCCAAACAAAGTTTATACTACTTTATTAAAAACGTCAACACCAAGAGAAGATCATGGACTACCTGCTTTACGTTGACGAATCTGGCGATCCAGGACTAGCGAATACAACTAGATATCCAGATTATTTTGCTCTTACTGGACTTATCATCGCGTTTGATAGATGGCGCGATTCATTTAATACTTTCAAATCTTTAAAAATCCAATTACATCAACACTTCAATTTTTTCATAAGACAAACAATCCATGCAAGAGAACTTTTTAATAGATCAAGGGAGTATAAATATATGAAATTAAATAATAGAAAAATAACTAATATCTTTCAATATATTTTTAGTGTAGTAAATACACTAGATGTCCAATTTTTAAATATCTACCTAATTAAAAACGATCCAGCAATCGCTAAAAGTATTGCTTATTTCAATGGTGACATTGAAGAAATGGCTTGGAACAGAATTGCTACACGATTTCACAATTATTTGAATTCTCTTGAAGACAATTGCCACGGTATGATAATACCAGATCCATCACGAACGATAAAAATTAAAAAACTGTTACGTAAATGGAGAGTTAGAAATAACCAAGTTGGTATATCTGGTTCCTACTAAAATTGCCCATTAATATCCGTTATTGAAGATCCACTCTTTAAGAAAGCCAGTGAAACGCCCTTTATCCAGCTCTGTGATTGTGTTTGCTTCAGTTTAGCTATGCAAGAAGCCTGTAAAAGAAAAGTTGGTGGATGGAATAAATATGAACACATAGCAGGACATAAATTACTATCATTAGTCAGTAATAAATTAAGGCATCACACACGTTCATGGACCAAAGAGGATGCTTTTCAGATAGGGTAGCATATCCGGGTCGTTTCGGTGGTTGAAGCGGAACTCCATTTCTCTGATGAACAGGTGGAAGTTTCGCTTGAAGCCGCCGTGATAGAC